>SMXP01000145.1 GCA_004356335.1 Alphaproteobacteria bacterium
AAGGAGAAAAAAATGACCGATTGCTATATTTACGATCATGTGCGCACGCCGCGCGGCAAAGGCAAAGCGACCGGCGCGCTTCACGACATCACACCCCTACAATTGGCGACACAAGTTCTTCAAGGCATTCGCGACCGCAACGACCTCGACACCGGTTTAGTCGATGATCTGGTGTTGGGATGTGTCGCGCCGGTCGGCGAACAGGGTGCGGATATAGCGCGCATTGCCGCGCTCAATGCGGATTATGACGAAAGTGTCGCGGGCGTTCAGATCAATCGCTTTTGTGCATCGGGTCTTGAGGCAACCAATATGGCGGCCGCTCAGATCATGGCCGGGCAGTCGGATATGACGATCGGTGGCGGTGTCGAAAGCATGAGCCGCGTGCCCATGGGATCCGACGGTGGCGCGTGGGCGAGCAATCCCGAGCCGGCGTTTAAGACCTATTTTACACCGCAAGGCATCGGTGCTGATCTTATCGCCACGAAATACGGCTTTAGCCGCGATGACGTGGACGCCTTTGCGGTGGAAAGCCAAAAGCGTGCGGCCACAGCTTGGCAAGAAGACCGCTTCAAGAATTCTATTTTGCCGGTCAAGGATCAATTAGGTCTGACGGCGTTGGACCGTGATGAACATCTGCGTCCCGACACCACCATGCAATCTTTGGCCTCGCTCGATCCGTCTTTTGCCGGAATTGGCGAGTTTGGTTTTGATGACGTGGCGCTGCAGCGTTACCCCGAAGTCGAAACCATCAATCACGTGCATCATGCGGGAAATTCATCCGGCATCGTCGATGGCGCCGCGGTCATCCTTTTGGGCACGAAACAGGTGGGTGACGCCGCCGGACTAAAACCCCGCGCTCGGATCCGTGCCTTTTCCTCGATCGGCTCGGAACCCAGCATCATGCTCACCGGCCCGGAATTCGTCGCGAGCAAAGTGCTCAAACGTGCCGGTATGAAGTGCGAGGACATCGATCTATGGGAGCTCAACGAGGCTTTTGCCGCGGTCGTGCTGCGCTTCATGCAGGCCCACGACATTGATCATGAAAAACTCAACGTGAATGGCGGCGCGATCGCCATGGGTCATCCGCTGGGCGCGACCGGTGCCATGATTTTGGGCACGGTGCTCGACGAGTTGGAACGCCGTGACGCCCATACGGCGATGGCGTTGCTTTGTGTCGGCGCCGGCATGGGGACCGCGACCATTATCGAGCGCGTCTAGAGCACGTTGACAAAAGATGGACTCCCTAACGTGCTCTAAAGTCTTTATTTTGTCGCGCATTCGGACGGAAAAACCGGGGCCACTTTTCCTGAATGCGCTCTAAGGAGAGATAAAAATGGAAAACTTCACCATTGAGGTTGATGGCGACGGCATTGCTCTCATTACCTGGGACATGCCGGGCCGAACTATGAATGTTATCTCGGCTTCTGCGCTGGAAGAGATCACCGAATGGGTCGAACGGATCGCCTCCGACGAGTCGATTAAAGGGGCTGTCATCACAAGCGGCAAGGAGGCGTTCTGCGCCGGCGCCGATCTCAATGAGATGGAGATGTCGGCCGGATCAAATGCCGATGACGGTTTAACGGACGAACAAAGGCTTGAAGCCGCATTCGACCGCGTGTTCACAATGAACCGCGTGGTGCGCCAACTTGAAACCTGCGGCAAACCCGTCGCCGCGGCGATTAATGGCACCGCATTGGGCGGTGGGTTGGAAATAACCCTTGGCTGCCATTACCGAGTCGTCTCCGACAATCCCAAGACGCAGTTGGGTCAACCGGAATGTAAGGTCGGCCTGATGCCCGGCGGCGGTGGCACGCAACGGTTGCCGCGGCTTATCGGCGTGGCCAATGCGGGCCCGTTGTTACTGGAAGGTAAGAGTTTGCGACCTGCCGCCGCGGTAAAAATGGGCGTGGTGCATAAGATGGTACCGGCCGGCGATTTGATTGCGGAAGCCAAGCGTTGGATCAAAGAGGAGGGCGATCCCGAGCAACCTTGGGATAAGAAGGATTATAAGATTCCCGGCGGCGGGCCTCATCATCCGACGGGTATTCAGAATTTCGTTGTGGGTAACGCCATGCTGCACGCCAAGACATTTGCCAATTATCCGGCGCAACAGAATATTATACAGGCGGTCTATGAGGGCTTGCTGGTCCCTATGGACAAGGCCATACGTATCGAGAGCCGCTATTTTCTGAAAACGCTTATGACGCCGGAAGCGCGCAATATGATCCGCTCGCTCTTCATATCGAGCCAGGAGTTGAATAAAGGCGCACGGCGGCCCCAAGACCAACCGGCCAGCGATGTCAAGAAACTGGGCATTCTGGGTGCCGGTATGATGGGTGCCGGTATTGCTTATGTTTCCGCCGCGGTCGGCATTGAGATTGTTTTGATCGATTCGGACCAGGAAAAAGCGGAGCAGGGCAAACAACATTGCGCCAAAGTCATGGACAAACGTATCGAGCGGGGTCGCGCTACGGAACAGCAAAAACAAACAATCTTGGATCGCATAACGCCGACCACGGATTATAGTCGGCTCGATGGCGCCGATCTTATTATTGAGGCGGTTTTCGAAGATCGCGACATAAAGGCCGACGTGACCGCCAAGGCGGAAGCGGTGATTCCCCATAGCGCCATATTCGGATCGAACACATCGACCTTGCCGATCACCGGCTTGGCGGAAAAAAGTTCGCGGCCGAAAAATTTTATCGGCATCCATTTCTTCTCGCCGGTCGATCGCATGCCCTTGGTCGAAATTATTATGGCTAAGGAAACGGGCGACCGGGCGCTTGCCGTGGCGCTCGATTATGTGCGCAAAATCGGCAAGACACCTATTGTCGTTCAAGACAGCCGCGGCTTTTATACGTCGCGCTGCTTTGCCACATATATCAATGAAGCCATTACCATGTTGAGCGAGGGCATTCCCCCGGCGCTCATTGAAAATGTCGGCAAGATGACCGGCATGCCGGTGCCGCCTCTTGCCATGAACGATGAAGTTCAGCTCGAACTTTCTTACCATATCATGGAGCAGACGCGGAAAGATCTGGGCGACGACTTTAAAGAGACGCCGGCCTATAGGCTGGTCAAAAAGTTGGTTGTCGAACATGGTCGGCTGGGTAAAAAGAACCGCAAGGGTTTTTACGATTATCCGGAGGACGGCAAAAAACACCTGTGGCCGGGTCTGGCGGACTTGGTCGAAGCGGCGACGGAGATCCCGGATGTGGCGGATCTTAAAAAGCGTCTGCTTTATATTCAAGCGTTGGAGAGCGCGCGCTGCTTTGAAGAAGGTGTCTTGACCGATGTACGGGACGCCGATGTGGGCTCTATTTTCGGATGGGGTTTTGCTCCCTATAGCGGCGGTACGTTGTCGCTGATCGACACGATCGGCACCCGGAAGTTTGTCGAAGAATGCGATCGTATGGCGCAGAAATATGGCGAGCGGTTTACACCCAACAAACTTCTGCGCGATATGGCGGAAACCGACGATACTTTTTATAGCCGGTTTGATCCCAAGGCGGATCAAACCGCGGCCGCCTAGAGTGTTTACAGGAAAAGTGGACGCCGGTTCGCGTTAAGAGTGAGGCTGTGGAATACAGCCGAACGCGACCAAACAAGAACTTAGAGCGCATTCAGGAAAAGCATGGAGCCCAAGCGAGAACAATTTGATCGGCCGGGAGAACACGGCAGCCTGTCGGCTTTGGTCTGGGATCACGCCGGCGATGCAGCGCCATTGCTGATTTTTCTTCACGCCAATGGTTTCAATGCCAATACCTACAAACGCCTGTTAACCCCCTTGGCGGATCAAATGCGGATCGTCGCGCTCGATATGCGCGGTCATGGCTTCTCGGACCTTGCGGCGGACCCGGATCGACTTCGCAATTGGTATATCTATCGCGATGATTTGAATGTTTTGCGCGACACTCTGAGCCGGGGTCAACCGACCGTTCTGGCCGGCCACTCTCTTGGTGCGGCCACGGCTGTATTGGCTGCACAATCATGCCCCACCGGCATTGTGGGACTGTTTCTCATCGAGCCCGTCATGGCACCCGGGTGGGCGTGGCGTGTCGCTTCATTGATGCGTCGTATGGGTATATCCAACCGCGTCGCACGCCTATCGCGTGCTGCGGCGGCGCGGCGTATGACTTGGCCCGATGCGGCGACCATGCTGAATACCTATCGCGGCCGGCGTGCGTTTCGGACCTGGCCCGACGCAACCATTGCCGATTACATAAAAGGCGGCACGCGACCCTCCGCCGGCGGCGGGTTGGAGCTGACTTGTCATCCGAACTGGGAGGCCGCCACGTTCAAGGCGCACAGTCATAATCTTTGGGCCAAACTGCCGTCGCTTAATTGTCCGGTACACATTATGGCCGGCAGCGCCCATTCGACATTTCCGCCGGCGCTCGCGGACAGAGTGGAGAAACGTCTAAAAGACTTGACGATTCAGCGGATCGAACAAGCAACGCATTTCCTGCCGATGGAACAACCGGAACGCATCCAACAAGAGCTGCGGCGTTTCATGAGCGATGTGACCGACCGTGCAACGGCTACAATTTGACCATGGCTTTTTCCAATTGCGTCCGAATCTGAGGGTCAAATTCGGTGGCTCTGCGTTGATCGAGATCCATGAGAACGGCGGTCACTTCCACCGTTGCGGCGATCCGTCCTGATGCTGCATTGAAAACCAGATGGGCGAAACTCATTGTTTTGCGTGCCACATGGCGTACATAACTTTTGAGCAGGATCACGTCGCCCGCTCTAAGCGGACGTCGGTACGAAATGAAGTCCTCGACCGCTACTGTCCCTAGGCCGCGTTGGTATCCTTCCTTAAAGTCAACGCCGACTTGGTTCCACACATGTGCGGCGCCGTCGGAGAACCGGGCCACGTAATGGCGGGTGGTCATGAAGCCGGAGGCATCGCACTCACCGGGTAAAACAATCCCTTTATAGGTCGACATCAAACCCTTGGCGTCGGCTTGTTGAAGCGTGACATCGGGTAGCGGCCCGTCGCGCCCGGCCGATCGCAGCTGAGCGTCGTCGGGCAAGTCGACGCGGTATTGTTCCGCCAATGCGCGGGAATGACCGGACCACGGCGCGGAATTGCCCGTGGCGGCATCGATATGATCCCAGCGAGAGGCATAGGTCGCCGACAACTGCCCCGTCGAAACATGGCGCATCTCGTGATAAGCCACGCATGTGGTATCCTGCCAGTCGACAATGCCCGACTTGATCGTAAACATATCGGCAACGCGCAATTCGCCGTGAAACCGAATGTGATCATAGACGGTTGATACATGCATTTGTGAGTCGGGCAGGTTGCAGGGAGGGAGGCCCAGTGCCAGGCGAAAATGAGCCTGTGCTTCGTCTTTTTTGGCGGCAAAGAACTGAACGTTATAGTGATCGTTTTCGTCGCATTCCCAGGCATTGACGAAACCTCGCCCGGTTTCAGTGAGCGCTGCCATCTAAAGCTTTCCCCTTTGCGCTCCGATGTGCCAAGCGACGCTCCAGCGATCGGGTTGTTGCTGCATTGGCGGCATTGTCGGCAACATCAGATGGGGCCGATGGCGTCTTTACACGCGTCGAGAATGTTGTTGGACAAATCCTGATCATCGACCGCCCGGGCCAAAGCAACCCCACCGGCGACCAAAGCGAGCTTGGCCAAGGCCTCGTTTGATGGATTGTCCGACGTTCCTGCCAAACGGCCGGTTAATTCATCGACCAAGCTCTTTATGGCATTGGTGAAAGCGTGGCGGACTTGAGGGGCGGCTCGCGTCACAGAAGAGGCATGGACGGCAATGGGGCAGCCGCCGCCCACATTGTCCCGGTGTAACGATCCCACATACTCTTCCAATACCCGGCGCGTCCAATCGTCGGGCTCACCACTGTCATGGGGATGCCGATTCAATAAATCGAGCACAGGCGTTTCCGAAATCGCTTGGGCAAAAAGCTCGTCTTTGGACTTGAAGTGGGCGTAAAAACCGCCGCGGGTGAGCCCCGCATTGCCCATAATGGTGTCGATGTTGACGCCCTCATAGCCGCGCTCTTTAAACAGGCGCCGGGCACTTGCGAGAATCCGTTGCCGTGTGCGCTGCGTGTGCTCCGGTGTATATCCCATGACTGCCTCTCGATTCCGGTGTGATGCGAATCACCCCCATGCCGCAGAATCATAATATGGAAGTCCCGGCAAACAGGGGCAATAAGCACCATCGGCCGAAGATTGTTTAATCCTGCCGCTTAAATCTTCCCAACAAGCGTTGAAAACACTCAGCGCCCCTTCGCTGTCCGGCGAAGACGTCCTCGCTCTGAACGCTATCGAGCTGGGCGCGCACGCCGGGCTTACCCGACTGCCGCTGATAGTGAATTTCTATTTCATTGTTCAACAAACCGGCGAAGATTTGCTGGAAAGTTTCCCGGTATATGGCGCAAAACCCCCCGTTACCGCAAGAGAAACTACTTTGCTCGGTGTCTGCCGTTGATGTGCCGCCGGCCAATATGTAGGCAGACGGAATATCAAATGGGATAACATCCGGATTGCCGAAAAGGTTGACGACCATATCGGCACCCTGAACATTGAAAGATATGGTGAGATCCGCCCCTGGTTCGTAAAAAGTGTTAAAAAAGCCCGTCAGTTGAACGTAGCGGGCTGGAACCAAGCTGAGGTCCCGATGCACGATCTTGTATTCGAAACCGCAGCCTTTCAATTCCCCCTCTTTGGTGTGTGTCACGCCGGAAAATGACGTTGTGCCGACCATTGGACTCGGTCCTCGATCGTCCGTTAGCTCAGGCTGAGCCTGTGTCGGATGTGCGGCCAACAGAAAGACTATAATGAAAAAGCGGGGCATGATGTCCTGTCCCGATCAAGCGATCATGTTTTTGTTGCTCAACGTAGAAAGCCGAAAAAACCAGCGGAAAGATCGGTCCATAATTGCTTGAGAAACGGTTCGGCTGAAGCTTTTTCGGTTTTTTCTCGTGGACCGAGATCAAGATCCGGTGGCGGGATCAAAAACGCGTCGTCAATATAAAGACCCCATAAAGAACGGTTCGCCGCTTCGGTTAAGGCAGCGCCTTCATCACCCGCGCCAAAATTCTCCAGTACCAGGCCGGCATAAAAGAAACATTTAGTCAAAGCTCCCACACCCATTTCGGCCGCGTCATAGCGTTCGCCGGAATCATAAAGATCCATTGTGGGTTGGGCACTTTCAACGCATTTATCGGCAATGGTCTCTTTAGTCTCAATGGTCTGTCGCAGCCTGTCTTGCGGGATCATGTTCCAGGCTGCCTCAAGTTTGGCGAGGGCCGTGCCGCCATAATTCCTGCCCACCGGCAATAATTCACGGGCGCAATCCTGTGCATTGTTTTGGTCGCGCATATCCGCATTGCAAATATCGGGGACGACAAAAGACTTTCTCGTCGCCTTATCAACCCCCATCGGGCCCGCACACCCGCCCAGCACAATCAAAAATGATGCCGATATTCCAAAAATAGTCTTTGTGGCGCGGTGAGGTCTCATCACTTAAGCCTAACCTATGAGGGGGTAACAATCTCCGGTTCCAATTGCCGAGGTCGAGACAGGTACCTGTGGGTAGATTATAAAATCTTCATTGAGAAATATCTACGCTTATTGGGGTGTAGCCAATGCACGACAAAACAAAGACGTAGAGTACGTTAGGGAGTCCATCTTTTGTGAATGCGCTCTAATGTGTAAGTCTCGATGTTGAATTTCGAGACCCGGCAGGAAAATGAAATCTACCGGCCACAATGAGTCGATATCGGCCCGTTCAGTTGATCGGCGTCAGGAACAGCTCCCGCTCTTTTGTGCGAAGGCTGGTCAGAAAGGCATTCTCAGTCAATTCGCCGTTGCGCCGGCTCTTATTCCACATAAGAAACGCATCGGCCGCTGCGGTTCGATTGTTTTGATTAAGCTCGCGCAGCACACTGGAATTGGCGAATTGGTCCACGCCAATGTTATAGGCGAGCACGACCATGGCGCTGAATTGATTCTCATTGACTGGTGTCTGCAGGCGAGCGCGTATGGTCCGTTCGATGTCTACCAGATCCTGCCGCAGGAATGCTTCCGCTTGCTCCGCCGTCACGGTCATGCCGGGTGCCACGCCATCGGCATGCCCATAGCCTATGAGCATTTCGCCCGACGGCCCCTCATAGGCTTTTTGCCGCAAGCCGACACGCCCTTTGATCAGGTCGACCGCCATTTGATTGGTGCTCAATTGGGCGGCTTGCGCGACGGCCGCCTGTTTATCGGTTACCCCGTCCAACAGAGACGTGATCAAAGAGGGTTGGTCGGATGCATGGGAAATTCGAGAAAAGTCGATTTTGCCGGAATGTTGCGCCGAAAAAACCACCAGCGTGGCCACTGTCCCCAGTAGCCAGGCATATCTCAGTGTCATCGTTATTGCCATAGGGGCGCCCCCCACCACGTGAAACTTAGACCTCACTTAGCGCCGCGGGCGTATTGTGGCAAATTTGTCCGGATCCGGCAATATGCCAACCGGCGTCTCGCGATGGCGCCCTTTTTTGCCTAGACTGTGGGTCCGACAACCCATTTTTCAAGGCATGAGGGCCCGTCATCATGACCTATACTTGCTTCAAAATCGACATCACAGACAGCATCGCCCATATCCAGCTCAATCGTCCGGACGAGCTCAATACCATGATCCCGGCATTTTGGAACGAATTGCCGCAAATTGTCCGCCGTATTGATGACCAGGCGCTGGCCCGTGTCATCGTCCTCACGTCGACCGGCAAGCACTTCAGCGCCGGCATGGATTTGGCCGTTTTTGCCGATGACGACAGTTTGGCGGGCGGCGATCCGACGAGTGGGACGGAAGGGCAACGTCGTGAGGCGTTTCGTCATCAGGTACGCATGCTGCAGCGTTCGTTTAATTGTTTGGATGAGGTGCGCATGCCGGTATTGGTAGCCATTCAAGGTGGTTGCATTGGCGGTGCGGTGGATATGACATCGGCCTGCGATATTCGCTACGCCACGGCGGACGCGTTCTTTTGCATCCAAGAGATAAATATTGGCATGACGGCGGATGTCGGAACGTTTCCCCGATTGTGCCATTTGATTCCACAAGGATGGCTACGTGAATTGGCTTATACGGGCCGGCGCTTACCGGCGGCAAAGGCGAAAGAAATAGGACTCGTTAACGACCTGTTCGATACGCAAGAAGACATGCTGTCCGCGGTGATGGAAACCGCCCATGAGATTGCATCGAAAGCTCCACTGGCGGTGATGGGATCGAAGACGATGATCAATTATGCACGGGATCATTCGATCGCAGATAGCCTCGATTACATTGCAACCTGGCAAGCCGGCATGTTCCAGCCGACCGATCTCATGGAAAGTTTTACCGCTAAAGGCGAAGGACGCGCCGCCCAATTCGCCGATTTGTCGCCTCGGAAAAAGGAAATGTAGGCCGCCTCCAACCGTTCTTTGGATTTTTGGCGCGTCCTGCTTTATATCATTGACCACGGGGCCATACTGCGCAGCCAACACATGGGCGAGCATGTGCGGAAAAAGGGGGGGATCTTGGGCGCTCGGAGCCACCGATATATTGTTGTCTGTCACTTATTTTTCTTCATTTCCGGCTGTCCGTCGGTTGCAGCTGAGAAAGAGTCGAGTGCTAATGCATCTACAGTGAAAGGCTATGCTTTCGGCATGGTCTACACGGGCGAAGTCCTGAGCAATATGCGAGGGGGCATACAAACCCACGCGCGCTATATGGATAATCTGGATGTGACGCTCGAAATCGACACCGAAAAAGCGTTCGGGCTAACCGGCGGAACTTTTTTCGCCTACGGACTTTACAACAACGACGCAACATTGAGCGAAGATGTTGTGGGTGACTCTCAGGTTTTGAGTAATATCGACACGCCCGAAGCGTTTCGGATATTCGAACTGTGGTACGATCAAACGCTTCTTGATGATCGATTGTCCATGCGTTTGGGTTTGTACGACCTTAATTCCGAATTCGATGTCAACGAAACGGGCGGGCTTTTCATCAGCAGCTCCCATGGCATCGGTATCGACTTTTCTCAAACCGGTCGAAATGGTCCCTCGATTTTTCCGGTCACTTCTTTGGCTTTTAGGGCGCGATGGCAAATTAAAGATAATTGGTCCGTGCAAGGTGTCGTGCTCGATGCGGTGCCCGGTGATCCGAACCATCCGGCGCGCACGGCCGTTAAACTGGGCAATGGCGAAGGGGTCTTAGGCGTCGTCGAGCTTGATTATGCAGCCGATGACGGCACCAGATTGGTTGCCGGCTATTGGCGTTACACGGCCGACTTCGAAGATATTGTTAGAACCGACGCAATGGGCACGCCCTTGCAGCGTTCCGGTAATGACGGATTTTACTTGTTGGCCGAGAGAAGTGTTTTTCAAGAAAAAAACAGCTCGGAGCAGGGCCTGTCGGTTTTTGCGCGCTATGGCAGGGCTCAAGATGATGTCAACCAATTCAAAAGCTATTTGGGATTTGGTGCCGTTTACACGGGACTCGTTTCCGGACGAGGGGAAGATCAATTAGGACTTGCGGTGGCTATCGCCAAGAACGGAAAACCCTTTCGGCGCGCCCAAGCTCTAGCGGGTATGCCGGTCGAAAAACGAGAGACCGCGATCGAACTCAGCTATCGTGCGCCCCTCTCTCCCTGGCTAATTGTTCAACCGAATGCGCATTACATCGTTAATCCGGGCACGGATCCGACTTTGAAAAATGCGTTTGTGCTAGGTCTAAGATTTGAGATCGGGGTTGGTTGGCAGTTCTAGAGCGTTTTCAGGAAAAGTGGATACCGGTTTTCCGTCCGGAAACACGACAAAACAATAACTTAGGGTCCGGTTTTGATTCTATCAAAACCGGAAGGACCCTAGACAGCAAAGCGGAAGTGAATGACGTCACCGTCTTGCACCATGTAATTACGTCCTTCCAGTCGCATTTTACCGGCATCGCGCGCCCCTGACTCGCCTTCACATGCGACGTAATCATCGTAGGTAATCGTTTCTGCACGGATGAAACCGCGTTCGAAATCCGTATGAATGATACCGGCGGCTTGTGCGGCTGTTTTACCGCGCGGAACGGTCCACGCGCGCGCCTCCTTTGGGCCTGCGGTAAGAAAGGTAATGAGGTCCAAAAGATCATATCCCGCGCGAATCAGGCGGTTAAGTCCCGGCTCCTTGAGGCCAAGCTCCGACAGATAGTCGATCTGTTCGTCCGGTTCCAATTGGGCGAGTTCCGCTTCGATCTTGGCGGATATGTTGATCACATAGGCATTTTCTTGTTGGGCGCGCGCCTCGATCGTTTTGGACAAATGATTGCCGCTTGCGGCCGACGCCTCATCGATATTGCAGACGTAAAGAACCGGCTTTGCCGTTAACAATTGCAACTCTTTAAAAGCCTTCTTGTCATTGTTTGGAATATCGGCCCGCCGCGCCGGCACCCCCTGGCGCAACAGGGTCAGAGCTTGGTTCATGAGTGCGAGCAATTTCTTGGCGTCTTTATCGTTGCCTTTTGCCCGCTTTTCGAGGCCCGCTGCGCGACCTTCCAAGCTTTCGAGATCGGCCAGCATGAGTTCCGTTTCAATGGTGTCGGCATCGGCCATCGGATCGATACGCCCTTCCACATGACTGACATCGGGATCTTCGAAACAGCGCAAGACGTAAGCGATCGCGTCAACTTCACGGATGTGGCCAAGAAATTGGTTGCCTAGGCCTTCGCCCTTGGAAGCGCCACGCACCAGGCCGGCAATATCGACAAAGGTGAGCCGGGTCGGAACGATTGTCGTCGACCGCGCAATCGCGGCAATCTTGTTGAGCCTGGGATCCGGCACCGCCACATCACCCACATTGGGTTCGATGGTACAAAAAGGATAGTTTTCGGCCTGGGCCGCCGCAGTCTGAGTCAAAGCGTTAAACAGGGTCGATTTGCCCACATTGGGCAGACCGACAATGCCGCATTTGAAACCCATGACGTGCTACTCCTTGGGTGGGATGATCTTTTTGACGACGCGCGTCACCCGCGATGTTACGTCGCCCACCCGGTCGACAAACCGCCGGGGCCGTCTTTGATTTTCCGTTTTTTTGGGCTCTGTCTCGGGCTCTTTTTCTTTCGACGGCTGAGTTGCCAAATGCACCCGATTCATAAAAGCACTGTCTTCACCCGACACCAACAAGGGTATAGCTTTGGCCACTTCGTTCAGCAACGGATCCAACCAGTGCTTTTCCGCTTTTGTGAAATCGTGCAGCGCATATCGTGCCACAGCTTCCTTGTGACCCGGGTGACCGATGCCGATTCTGACGCGTCTGAAATCAGGCCCGAGATGGGCCTGAAGCGATCGCAAGCCGTTATGACCTGCGGTGCCGCCGCCTAGCTTGACGCGCACTTTTCCCGGCACCAGATCGACTTCGTCGTGCAACACAATGACATCGGATACCGGGATTTTATAAAAGCGCACAGCTTCGCCGACGGACCGGCCGGACTCATTCATATACGTGGTCGGCTTAAGTGTGAATGTTTTTTGGCTGCCGGACGGTGTGATCACCGTTCCTTCGGACAACAGCCCTTGAAACCGGCTGCGCTCGGCACGAAAGCCATGTTGTCTCCGGATCTCGTCAATTGCCAGAAAACCAACATTGTGCCGATGATGTTGATGTTGCGGTCCAGGATTGCCCAGGCCTACTAGGAGGATCATCTCAGGCTTCCATGTACGGCTTCGTGAGGTCCTGAATGCGCTCTACTCTTTCCTGCCCGCGCGTCCGGGTGCCGCTTCGCCGTCTTCAGATGGTGTCACCCCTTCTTCACCTTCAATAGCTTCGGCGTCTTCCTCCAGCTCGGCCGCGGTCGCCGCTTCCTCGGCTTCCTCTTCCGGCGTCTTGAGGACGGACGGTGCCGCCACTGTGGCCACGGTGAAATCCCGATCGGTAATTATCGGACGCACACCTTCGGGAAGCTCGATCGCCGAAATCTTAATGGCGTCGCCGATATCGAGACCCGTCAAATTCGCTTCCAAGCTTGGCGGGATGGCGGTAGCCGGACAACTGAGCGCCACTTCGTGGCGCACCACATTGAGCACGCCGCCGCGGCTCAGGCCGGGCGAATCTTCTCCATTGATGAAACGAATGGGCACATCCACCGTGATCCGAGTGCGCTCGTCGACGCGCATGAAATCCACATGAATGATATGATCGCGAACCGGATCTGTCTGGACCTCGCGCGGCAGAGCCATCACCGCCTCGCCGTTGAGTTTTACGGTGACCAATGTCGACATGAAATTGCCCTGGCGATAGGCCTTGGTGATCGGCAGGGGATCGAGATTAAGCGGCACCGGGTCATTGCCGCCACCATATAGAATGCCGGGCAGTTTGCCGGCCCGTCGTGCCGCCCGCGCGCCACCGGTTCCGGTGCGCTCCCGCGCGTCGGCCGTGATCGTTTCAAGTTCGCTCATGGGCGGACCGCTCCTCGCTGTCCCTTGTTGAAGGCCGCAATGGCGGCGCTGCCAAAACACTCAATCTCGCGGAGGCTTCTACAGGAGTGGACGGTAAAACTCAACCGGGGTTGGGCGCCGGCGACTGTTAGGGCCTGGGATCGGACGGAAACGCGCCGGTTTGGCGCAGGCCCTCGCTCAGCACCATAGCCGCCGCCAGTGCGACATTGAGCGATCGGGCGGGGGCCTTGATGGGGATACGAATCCGAAGATCGGCGTCCCGGTGCACGGCGTCCGGTACACCGGAACTTTCCCGTCCAACCATCAAGACATCGGACGGGGCATAGTCGATTTCCGTATAGAGTCTTTCCGCTTTGGTGGATAACAGAATCAGGCGACGATTTTGCTGTTTCGAGGCGGCCATAAAGGCGTGCCAATTAAGGTGGGTGGTAAGCTGGACGAGCTCCAGATAATCCAACCCGGCGCGCCGGAAGCCCTTGTCTGAAAACGGAAAACCGCACGGCTCGATGACATCGACCGGGACCTCTAGACAGGCGGCCAACCTCAAAATAGTGCCCGTATTCTGCGGAATATCGGGTTGGAACAAAGCAAGGCGCATGGGCTCGACCTTTTCTTGCGGATTTGCGGCGCGGTTCATCACGCGCCAGCTTCGATGGGTTGACCTTTCCGCCCGGCACGCTGCCGCATGCGGCATCATGCCGCAAGCTTTTCCGGCCCTGGACATCGCGGCTGATTAAGTGCAAATAAGGCGCGATCTGAAGGCCCCGGCCGGCCGGCCGTGCGGCACTAGCGGATAATGGCGATTGGAAAGGGGTCTCCATGGCTGAGGCACATGTCGAGGAAGATCAAAGCCCGGACACGGATCGGCGCGACTTTCTTTACATAGCAACCACAGCAGTGGCGGGCATCGGGGCGGCTATTTCCCTATGGCCGTTTATCGATCAAATGAACCCCACGGCCAATGTTCAAGCCTTGGCCACCACCGAGGTGGATCTATCGCCCATCGAGACCGGTCAGACCATTAAAGTCGTGTGGCAAGGCAAGCCGGTTTACGTGCGCCACCGGACGCAAGAGCAAATCAAAGCAGCCCAATCCGCACCGGTCGACGATCTTCCCGATCCTGAAACCGACGCGGATCGTGTGCAACAAGACCAATGGCTGATCGTGGTTGGCATCTGTACCCATCTCGGCTGCATCCCGGTATCCGATCCGGATAATTTGCGCGGCGAATTCGGCGGTTGGTTCTGCCCCTGTCACGGATCGCACTATGATGACTCGGGACGCATCCGCAAAGGTCCGGCGCCGGACAACCTGGCGGTGCCGCCCTACCAATTCATTGACGACAACAAAATTTTGATCGGCTAGGGGAGGCCGAAATATGGCACATGCGTCGACTTACAAGCCGCGAAGCGGGTTTGCTCGCTGGCTCGATTCCCGGTTGCCGATCATGCGTCTTGCCCATGATTCGTTTGTCGATTTCCCGACACCGAAGAATTTGAATTATTGGTGGACATTCGGAGGCATTCTGAGCGTTTGCCTGGTCATCCTGATTGTTTCCGGTGTTGCGCTGTCCATGCACTACACGCCCCATGCGGATTTTGCATTTGCCAGCGTCGAGCACATCATGCGGGATGTGAATTACGGATGGCTGTTGCGCTATATGCATGCCAATAGCAGCTCGATGTTCTTTCTTGCGGTCTACATCCATATGTTACGCGGACTTTACTACGGGTCTTACAAAGAACCCCGCGAAGTCCTGTGGATCTTGGGCGTCATGCTTTTTATCTTGATGATAGCTTCCGCTTTCTTGGGTTATGTGTTGCCTTGGGGACAAATGAGTTTCTGGGCGGCGACGGTGATCACCAATCTGTTTGGCGTCATCCCTTTTATCGGCGACGAGGTGCTCGCCTGGCTATGGGGCGGATTCGGGGTCGACGGCCCGACGCTCAACCGATTTTACAGCCTTCATTATCTTCTCGCGTTCCTTATCGCCGGTGTCGTCGTCTTGCATATTTGGGCGCTGCACGTGCCGGGCAATAACAATCCCAAAGGGATCGATGTCAAAGGGCCCCAGGACACCATTCCGTTCCATCCCTATTACACGGTAAAGGACGGTTTCGCGCTGGGTGTCTTCTTGATCGTCTTGGCTTTGTTGATTTTCTATGCACCCAATATATTGGGGCATCCGGACAATTACATTCCGGCCGACCCCTTAACGACGCCGGAGCACATTGTGCCGGAATGGTATTTCTTGCCGTTCTACGCGATCTTGCGGGCGGTTCCGGACATTCTCTTCATTCCGGCGAAAACGGCCGGCGTCATTGCCATGTTGTTGGCGATCTTCACGTTATTCCTATTGCCATGGCTTGATAGTTCGAAAGTTCGTTCGGCGCGGTATCGGCCGCTGTTTAAGCAATTCTTCTGGATCTTCGTCATTGCCTGCGTGGCGCTTGGGTGGGCCGGATCGCAATCGCCGGAAGGAATGGCGCTCTTGGTGGCGCGCATCTCGACCTTATATTACTTCGCTTTCTTCTGGGTCATCATGCCGCTCTTGGGTGTCATTGAAACGCCTAAAAGCGTGCCGGATAGTATCAGCAAACCGGTCTTGGGCTCCGGTAGCGCGGCGGCATCTGGAACGAGCGGCTAACAGGGCGGGAATAGAAAATGATTACACAGACAAAAAGATACCCGCCCCGCTGGTCCGTGCTGACGATCGGCGTTGCCATGGGGCTAGCCCTTGCCGCATGGGCGCCGGTTCGGGCGGCAGACGAAGCAACGGAAGCCCTGTCGCCATCGGCTCGGGATTGGAGTTTTAGCGGTCCGCTTGGGGTTTTTGACCGGGCCGCTTTGCAAAGAGGCTATCAGCTCTATCGGGAAGTCTGTTCCGCTTGCCATTCCTTGGAATTTATCGCGTTTCGCAATCTGGCCGATCCCGGCGGACCGGAATTTTCCGAAGAGGCCGTTAAGGCCCTGGCCGCCGAGCATAGTGTGCAGGACGGGCCCGACGAGTTCGGCGAGATGTTCGATCGACCCGGTCGCTTGTCGGATTATTTACCGTCACCTTATTTGAACAACAATGAGGCGCGCGCCGCCAATGGCGGGTCTTTGCCACCGGACCTTTCCGTGATCATCAAAGCGCGCACCAATGGTCCGAATTATCTCTACGCTTTGCTTACCGGCTATGAAGATCCGCCGGCGGATTTCGAGCTGGCTGATATGATGAATTACAATCCCTATTTCTCGGGCCGTCAGATTGCCATGGCGCCGCAATTGTTTGAGGGGATCGTCGAATATTCGGACGGCACCGAAGCAAGTGTCGCTCAAATGGCCAAAGATTTGGTTCAGTTCTTGACGTGGACGGCGGAACCCAAATTGGAAGAGCGCAAGGCGCTGGCGATGCCGGTTCTCATCTATATGCTCATTCTGACGATCCTGCTTTATGCCTCCTATAAGCGGATTTGGCGCGATGTGGACCACGATTGAGTCGTAACGTCTGCAACCAGCCTATAGGCCAGATGAAGCCGTCCCCATTGGGGCGGCTTTTGCCGTTTTGGCTTGTCACCGGATACCATTGCATCCGCCCCTAAAAACATGGCACCGTTGTCCCCCGCCTAAATCTTAGGCGCACGGATCTCCGATAGAGCATTTTCGAGCGAAGTGGATACCGGTTCGCGTTAAGAAAATGCGACCAAACAAGGACTCAGAGCGTTTTCGCGATTCTGTTAAGTTCGGAAACGCTCTAGAATGACCAAGTCCGATGATGGAATGACAGCGCATGAGTGAAACTATTCTGGGTGTAATTGGCGGCAGCGGCGTTTATGAAATAGACGGATTGCAAGGGGCCGAATGGCGCAAGGTGGACTCACCATGGGGTACCCCGTCCGACGAACTTCTGATGGGTCGGTTGGATGATGTGCAAATGGTGTTCCTGCCGCGCCACGGCCGCGGCCATGTTCACTCGCCGAGCAGCATAAATTACCGGGCCAATATCGATGCGCTGAAGCGCGTGGGTGTGACCGACATCATTTCTGTTTCCGCTTGCGGATCTTTTCGTGAAGAGCTAACGCCCGGCACCTTCGTTCTCGTCGATCAATTCATCGATCGCACCGACCAACGAGAGAAGAGTTTTTTCGGGCCGGGCTTTGTCGCTCATGTGTCCATGGCCCATCCGGTGTGCCCGCGGCTGGTCGACGCCTTGGCCGAAGCTGCTGGGGAGATAGGTATTCCCTATCATAAAGGCGGCACCTATCTGGCCATGGAGGGCCCGCAATTTTCCAGCTTGGCCGAATCCAATCTCTATCGTGCCTGGGGATGCGACGTGATCGGCATGACAAATATGCCCGAAGCGAAACTCGCGCGCGAGGCGGAAATTTGTTACGCGACGGTGGCCATGGTCACCGATTATGATTGTTGGCACCCCGATCACGACAATGTGGAAGTTCAAGATATCATCCGTGTCCTGGCCGATAACGCTGATTCGGCGCGCCGTTTAATCAAAAGCGTGGTGCCGAAATTGGGGCCTGAGCGCACGCCGTCGCCGCTCGGCATCGAACGGGTTCTCGATACGGCCATGATTACGGCGCCGGATGCGCGCGATCCCGACCTGGTTGCAAAGCTTGATGCGGTGGCCGGCCGCGTGCTC
The DNA here is from genome assembly GCA_004356335.1 of Alphaproteobacteria bacterium. Lineage (GTDB taxonomy): Bacteria > Pseudomonadota > Alphaproteobacteria > SMXP01 > SMXP01 > SMXP01. The sequence goes on from SMXP01000145.1 coordinate 18,092, forward strand.
AAGTCGCAATGAGCGACGCCTCGTTGCAAAAACTCGTTGCAAAAAAGAGAGTCAGATTATGGATATTAAAAGCGTCATTCGCACCATTCCCGATTATCCGAAACCCGGCGTCATGTTTCGCGATATCACGACGCTTTTGAACGACGCTCAAGGGTTTCGCAGTGCCGTCGACGCGCTGGTTCTGCCCCATGCAGGCACCAAGATCGACAAAGTGGCGGGTATCGAGGCACGCGGCTTTATCCTGGGCGGTGCCGTGGCGCATCAACTATCCGTGTCGTTTATTCCGGTGCGCAAGAAAGGCAAATTGCCCTGGAAAACCCACGCACAGGAATATGCGCTGGAATACGGGACCGACGTGGTGGAGATTCACGTAGATGCCATCGAGCCGGGCGAGAAGATTCTTTTGATTGACGATCTGATTGCAACCGGCGGAACGGCCGAGGCTTCGATCAAATTGATCGAACGGGCCGGGGGTCAAGTGGCGGCGTGCAGCTTCGTCATCGATCTACCCGATCTGGGTGGCCGCGCGCGGCTCGAAGCGTTAGGCAAATCGGTCATCTCCCTGTGCCAATTCGAAGGCGGATAAAGGTTTTTTATTTAAACCGGATCCCAACTGAACACGTCGGCGCTGACTTCCAAATCCACCATATCGGGCCTCATGGCCGGTAACGCGTGATTGATGAGGGTTTCCGGCGTCCAGCCGCCCACCTTGGCCATGGCGCGCACGGGCCGTGGTTGGCTCATCAAGAAAATTTCATTGCCGCGCGCCGCAAAAAGCTGCCCGGAAATATCCGCCGCCCCCGGTGCCACCAGCGCCACCGCCAATGGGGCCACTTGATCGGCGCGCATAAAATTTTTCATCCGCTCCACACGTTTGCGCCCTGCTTCGTCCTTGATCGGGATGGCTTCGATCATGCGGGTCCAGGCAAAGGGCGCGATGGCATTGGACCGCACGTTCTTGCGCGCGCCTTCCAGGGCGATGATGCGACTCAAGCCGGCAATGCCCATTTTTGCCGCCGCGTAATTGGCTTGACCCAAATTTCCGATCAGGCCGGATGTGGAGGTGAAAAAAACCAAGCTGCCGTCTTCCTGATTGCGGAAATGTTCGATCGCCGCCCGCGCCACATGAAACGATCCGTTCAAATGAACGTCGATCACCGCTGCCCAATCCGCTTCGCTCATTTTGTGAAACATGGTGTCGCGCAAAATACCCGCCGGATTGATCACCGCGTTGAGCCCGCCAAAGGTGTCCATGGCTTGTTCAACCATAGCGGCCGCCCCTTTGGCGCTGGCCACGGACTCCGAATTGGCCACCGCTTCGCCGCCGGCATTTTTTATCTCTTGGGCGACCGCATCCGCCGGGCCGGCCGCCGCTTCATCGCCGCCGTCCAGAGCACCGCCCAAATCATTGACCACCACGCGTGCTCCTTCGCGCGCGGCCAGTTCGGCGCAGGCTTTGCCGATGCCGCGCGCCGCACCGGTCACCAGCACCACTTTGCCGTCCAGCAGACCCATCTTCGTGTCCTCATTTTTGTTTCATGGGGCGGCAAACCTAGCGGCGGGCGAGGCCCACGTCGAGGGGCGACGGAAAAAGTGTCGCGAGGCCCATTATGTTGGTGCAAGGATGGGCGCGGCGTAACGTGCTGGACAAAGTCCAGCGGCTGCTGTAAGTCACCGGCCCATGACACGCATACAACACCGCCGATTGCGTAGCCCGCGGCATCCGGAAACGGATGCCGGCGCTGGGGTGTGGCGTTGATGCGGTAAGGGTCTTGCATCGGTGCGTTCCAGGCCAAAGCCAAAATCGACACCGACATGGAAGACCCAAGACATGACCAAAATTTTATCGCCCTTGCATATCGCTCAAGAACAGCCGGCCCATGGGACTGCGATAGATCGGCTTTTGGCGGCCGCCTTCGGGCCGGGCCGCTTTGCCAAAACCGCCGAGCGTTTGCGCGAGGGCAATCGACCCCTCACGGCCTTGTGCATGGTGGCGTCCGAGGGCGACGCCATGCGCGCCTCGGTGCGCTTTTGGCCGATCCATATCGGTCAAACGGCGGCCTTATTGCTCGGACCCTTGGCCGTCGATCCGATGGAGCGCGGCCGCGGTATCGGGCTCGACTTGATGAGCCACGGGCTTGATAAAGCGGTCTCGCTGGGCCATGAGCTGGTGTTGTTGGTCGGCGATCTGCCCTATTATGAAAAAGTAGGCTTCATCCGCGCCGGCGACGGCCGCGTGCGTCTGCCGGGCCCGGTGGATCCGGACCGGGTATTGGTGCGGTCGCTTACCGCCACGGCGTTCGATAATGTATCGGGTTTGGTGACCATCGCGCCGGAATAGCTTCGGCTGATTAGTCTGTAGGCGCATTATCGGCCTTCCCGGTACCAGCCGAACAAAAGCGCGCTCAAAATAAGAATGAGAGCGAGGATCGGCACGAGCAAGGGAATTTGCGTGACCGAGCGCACCAAATATTGATTGTTTTGTTTAAGGCCCAGCCATGTGCGGCCGGCCATGTCGCGTCCGGCGCGCACCCGGCGAATGTCGGGAACGTTGAGCCCGTCGGACAGGCCGAAAAATTGTTCCGACGGTTCCGCCACCCAAAAGACACCGCCGCCGGTCGCGTCGACAAGCGGGGCAAGCTTGCTGTCGGTGGCGCGCACGTCGGCATATTCGAGCGGATTGAGCGGACCCATTGCGGCCACAGCCGAATGGGTCATGTCGTTTAATTTATAAAGGCCCATCTCCTCGGCCGGGACGACGGCGCGCCAGATACCGGGTGAGACCTGTTCGGGCATCACGGTTTGTACGATGCCGGAAGGGGACGTGACAGTGACCGCGCCCACTTGATCGGAAATGCTACGCCGCGTGATCTCGATGGTGCCGGCTTTGGCCATGGCGCGCAGATCTTCTTCCTCCAGATCCGGTTCCTTCATGAGCCAGTGGGCGAGGCGGCGCAGCATTTCCGCTTGAGGGCCGCCGCCTTCAAAGCCGCGTGCCCACAACCAAACATGATCGGACATGAGTTGTGCCACGCGGCCCTCTTTAAACCGGTCGAGCACCAGAAGCGGTCGGTCGTCCGGGCCTACCATCAAGGTTTCGCCGCTAATCTTTTTGCTGTCCACCAATCGGAACCAGCGGCCCCAGGAGGCCTCGCCCGATGCACGGCCATCTTCGCCGGGCGGAGCGGCGCCGGGCAGGTTGGACGTCACCGGATGGCGATAGCCCAATTGAGTTACCTGTGGCTTATAACCTTGGCCGAGCACATCGCCGGTGGGTTGGGCGGGCAACACGGCGGCCAAAGGCGAACGATAAAGACTGAACGGCGTGGCAAAGGCCGGTCCCGCGGCGGTCAACAGGGCGCCGCCTTGTTCGACAAAGCGGGCAATATTGCTCAAATAAATCTGCGGCAGGACGCCGCGCCGACGATAGCGATCGAAAATAATGAGGTCGAATTCCTCGAGCTTGATGGAAAACAATTCGCGGGTCGGGAACGCAATCAACGAGAGTTCGCCGATCGGCGTGCCGTCCTGCTTCTCCGGCGGTCGCAAGATCGTAAAGTGCACCAGATCGACGCTCGGATCGGCTTTTAACAAATTGCGCCACGTGCGTTCGCCGGCATGGGGTTCACCCGATACCAATAAGACACGCAAGCGATCGCGGATGCCGTTGGTCAGGACGATGGCTTTGTTGTTTTGCAGGGATAATTCATTTTCGATCGGCGATACGTCGATTTCGATCACATTTTGACCGCCATGGTCGATTTTCACATCGATGTTGGTGGTCTGACCGGTCAGCACCCGGCGTGTCATTTTTAGCTCGCCGTCGATGCTGAGTGTGACCGGCACAAGCGCCCGCGTCTTCGATGCGGGGCCATAATCGTCGACCCGAACGGTGACGGTCACCGTTTCACCCACAATACCGAAGCGAGGTGCGCGAATGACGGTCAGCTTGCGGTCCTGATCGGCTTTTTTGCCGGTAATCAAAACATGAATGGGAGCTTGGAATCCCAAAGTTGCCGGGGCATCCGGCACATCGTGAACTTGGCCGTCGGTAATCAAGATGGCGCCTGAGATGCGCTCCTGCGGTACGTCGATCAGGCCGCTTTCGAGAGCGGCAAATAAATTGGTGCCGTCGGCTTGTTGGCTGCCGATGTCCGTGCCGACCCGCAAAACCCGCACCTCCAAACCGTTCAACGCGGTCAATTGCTGTTCGAGCGTTGCTAAGGCGGCGGCGGTGGTTTGCGCGCGATCGCCAATCTTTTGACTGGCGGACTCGTCGACCACCAACGCCACCACATCGTCCACCGGATCGCGTTCTTCTTCCAGAATGGACGGATTGGCCAGGGTCAAAATGACAAGTGCCAAGGCCACGCCGCGCCACAGGGCGCCACGCAATCGGGTCCAGGTGCTGAAGCCGGTGAGCAGCACGGCTGCCGCCAGCGCCGCCCAAAGAAAGGGCGCGGATATAACGGGCGAAAAGACAATTTCCCAAGCCATTATTGTCCCAGTCTTTCCAGCAGTGCTGGGATATGGACCTGGTCCGCTTTGTAATTTCCGGTCAATGTGTACATGACCAAATTGACGCCGAAGCGGAACGCCAATTCCCGTTGGCGCCGGCCGCCCGGCACGACCGCGGCCAGAGGTCGACCAAAACTGTCTTCGGCCCAAGCCGCCGCATAATCATTGCTGCCGATGATAATGGCGGAGACCCCGTCATTGCTGCCGCCGGTGCCGTCATCTCCCGGTCCCATCGATCGCGCTTCGACCCAGACCCGGCCACCTGTCCAGCGGCCGGGAAATGCTTGGAGCAAATAAAATGCTTTGGTCAGCACGTGGTCTTGGGGAACCGGTTCAAGGGGTGGAATGTCGAGCGAGGCCAGAAGACGTTGCAGGCTCGCATTGCCCATTTGGCTGCCCGGTAGCCCCAGAATCGTCGACTGGTGATCTTGGGTGTCGAATAAAATGGTGCCGCCGTTTTTCATAAAGGCGTCTACTTTGGCTAGAGCCCGGGCGGACGGCGCTGGTTGGCCTTCGACCACCGGCCAATAAAGAAAAGGAAAGAAGGCCAGTTCATCTCGTTCTATATCGACGCCCATGGGGGCGGCCGGTTCCATCGCCGTGCGTTCGCTTAGGACGCGGCTTAAACCGGCAAGACCGGCTTGGCTCATGGCATCCACGTCTTTGACACCGGTTACCACATAAGCCAGCGGTGTTTTCAATGTAGCTTGAAGAGCAAAGGCGTCATCGGATTCCTGGGCGATGGCTTGTGCCGTCAGCCAGGTCATCAGTGTGATGGTTGCGATGATCATCGCAGAGGCATGTCGAAGCCGCCGGCGATCTGCGCGCAACGAGGGAGGCATGAGCCGGCCGGCCAGTGCTGCGGCGCACAGACCGTCTATGAGAATCAATAACAAAGCCGCCGCCAGGAGTGCCGGTTTAAGGGAGCGTGCCGGCGTCGCGACAAATTCACCCAACACGGCGTCGTCGGGCCAATTGGCGATTGCGGTCAAGGTAAATTCTTCGCTGATCGAATTGAGCGCAAAAGTTATTTGATCGTTGCCATAAAGGCCGGGCGGATGACGCGGTTCGACAACGATCGTTTCCAGATCGGCCGACATAATCGGCGCCGCCGTTGGCGGCGGTGTCGACAAAATTCCGAACCCGTCCAAGCTGCGCAACGGCCGCAAGTTTGCCAAGGACACGGCGCTACGTGTCGTGCCGGCATCGCCCGATGTGAGTGTCGGCGATAGGCCGGCCGCCAGAGCCGTGATCCGTTTCAACATCTCGACATAAAGACCGGAAATGGGCAGGGTCGACCATTCCGGACCGGCCGTGACATGAAACAAAACGATGTTGCCTTTGCCGCGCGCCGCCGCCGTGACGAGAGGCGTGCCGTCGGAAAGTCGCGCCCATGTCCGTTGCGAT
>SMXP01000146.1 GCA_004356335.1 Alphaproteobacteria bacterium
AAGGATTTGAAGCGTTTCGCGACGCCATATTGTCGAAACTCGTTCGAGAAATTGCCGATCGGCCGACACCGGCTATTGAGCGATTTAGCGCAGCGCCAGGGGCCTCAAATCGGGTCGCTCATTTAGATTGATTCATGACTGCGGCGTGTTTTGGTGTAGGCCCCGGTCACCTGCGCGTGACAATGTCTTCTAGCCTTGTTGTCAAATATGTTGGACGAGCCAATGACGGCCTTAAAGATTGCGGTGATACCGGGCGACGGGATCGGCAAGGAGGTTGTTCCTCAGGGAATTCGTGTTCTTGACGCTGTGGCGGCTAATCATGGCATTGAATTCGATTGGTGCCACTTCAATTGGTCCTGTGAAACATACTTGGAAACAGGTCGGATGATGCCGCAAGATGGTATCGAGCAATTGCGCGCTCACGATGCCATTTATTTGGGCGCGGTTGGTTATCCCACTGTCCCGGATCACGTTTCCTTATGGGGCCTGTTGATCCCGATTCGCCGGGCATTCGATCAATACGTGAACTTACGACCGGTTCGTCTCTTTGAAGGGGTTCCATCGCCCCTCGCCGGACTCGCGCCGGGTGACATCGATATGATGATCGTCCGCGAAAATTGCGAGGGAGAATATTCCGACGTGGGCGGCCGGCTTTACGCGGGAACCGAACACGAAATGGCCGTGCAACAAACCACCTTCACCCGGCACGGTGTTGATCGGATCCTACGCTATGCATTCCAAGTGGCCCAAAAGCGGCCGCGCAAGCGGCTGACCTCGGCGACCAAGTCAAACGGCATCATTCACACCATGCCGTTTTGGGACGAGCGTTTTGCCGTCCTTTCGAAGGAGTTTCCGGATATTGAGACGGAGCAATCTCATATTGATATTTTGGCGGCAAATTTCGTCCGCTCGCCGCAAAGATATAGTGTCGTGGTGGCCAGTAATTTGTTCGGCGATATCTTGTCCGATCTCGGTCCCGCCTGTGCCGGCACGATCGCCATGGCACCGTCGGCAAACCTCAATCCGGAGCGGGCGCACCCTTCTATGTTCGAACCGGTTCACGGATCGGCACCTGACATCGCGGGGCAGGGGATTGCCAATCCAATCGGTCAAATTTGGGCCGGCGCCATGATGCTGGAGCATTTCGGATACGCCGCCGCCGCCCAATCGATCGTCACGGCGATCGAGTGCGTGTTGCGCGAGAAAAAGTGTCTGACCCCGGATATGGGGGGCAAGGCCACCACCGCAGACCTGGCCGCGGCCATCGAGGCGCTGGTCGGATAAATTGCCGATTCATTCGCCCGCCCGCGCTCCGTAACGCGCGTCGAAAGCCTCGTTGATGCTTTGACTGTCTTTGTCGAAGTCCGCCAAATTTTCCCACGTGCGATGGTCTTCTTTGGCATAGGCAAGGGCGTTGCGATAATACAGCATGGCATTTTGCCGATTTTCGACAAATGAATTATGGGTTCTGACCACTGTGCCGGGCAATCCCATAACGATCGAATTATCGGGAATGATTGTGTTGTCTTTCAAATATGTGTGACCGGCGATCACACAATTATCACCGATCACACAATTATCCATGATCGTCGCATTGATGCCGATCAAACAATTATCGCCGATGGTGCAGCCGTGAAGTGTACAATGATGGGTGATGGAACAATAATCGCCGATATGGACGGGCGTGCCATAGCCAATATGAATCATGACGAAATCTTGGATGTTGGTGAATTTGCCAATCCGGACCTCATGCACTTCGGATCGTATGACACTGTTGGGCCATAAGCTCGACCCGTGTTCAATGGTAACCTTGCCATAAATTTGCGCGCTGGCATCGATATAAGCTGGATCATTCAGTAAGACATCTGGACCAAACCGGGACATCGGACCTCCTTGCCTTAAGCAATGGTCAGGTATGGCGAACGCCGGTTTTTTATAGCATGGTCAATGTGATCCGACACGAGAGTCACCCGAGGGAGAGCCGGCATGCCCATCAAAGACATTAGGATGCATCTTGGCATCGAGGAGGGGGAGCTCACCGGTGGGGCATTAAGGGTGACCTCGCCGATCGATGGGGCCGTCATCGGCAACGTGGAACAGACCACGGTGCCGGATTTGGACGCCATTTTGGGCCGCAGCATCGAGGCTTTTCGTGGCTGGCGGCAGGTGCCCGCTCCCCAACGTGGCGAACTCATCCGGCTGTTTGGCGACGAACTGAGAGCCCATAAAGAGCCCCTCGGTAAGCTGGTCAGCATTGAAAGCGGAAAGATTCTGGCCGAAGGCTTGGGCGAAGTGCAGGAAATGATCGATATCTGCGATTTTGCGGTCGGTCTGTCGCGTCAACTCTATGGCCTGACCATCGCATCGGAACGGCCCGGCCATCGCATGATGGAAACCTGGCATCCGCTGGGCCCCACAGGGGTTATTACCGCGTTCAATTTCCCCGTCGCCGTATGGGCTTGGAACTTTGCCATTGCGCTTGTTTGCGGCAATCCGGTGGTTTGGAAGCCATCGGAAAAGACGCCTATTTCGGCCATCGCCTGTAAAAAATTATTCGCCCGCGCCTGCCGGCGCTTCGCGGCCGCACCAAACGATCTTTTGGCCGTGGTCATAGGCGGTAAGGATGTGGCCGAGCGGTTGGTCGATGATCGCCGCGTGCCGTTAATTAGCGCCACCGGAAGCACCGCCATGGGCCGAGTTGTCGGCCCCCGCGTGGCGCAACGGTTTGGCCGCACCATTCTTGAACTCGGCGGCAATAACGCCATGATCGTGGCGCCGTCGGCCGATTTATCTTTGGCTTTGCCGGCGATCGTGTTTAGTGCCGTGGCAACGGCCGGTCAAAGATGTACGTCCCTTCGACGACTTATTGTGCACGAAAACATTGCAGCGGATCTGATAAGGCGTCTCAAGGCGGCCTATCAAACCTTGAAAATCGGCGATCCCCTGGACCCGGATAATCTGGTTGGCCCGTTAATCGATCAATCGGCGTTTCAATCCATGCAAAATGCGCTGGACCAAGCGCGAGGACAAGGGGCAAGTATTTTTGGTGGACAACGTGCTGTTCAGGATACCTTCCCCGAAGCCTATTACGTGAAACCGGCACTTGTAGAAATGGCCGAGCAGACGGATCTTGTGCGTCGCGAAACATTTTCTCCGGTACTTTATGTTTTGACCTATAGGGAATTGGATCGGGCAATCGAAATCCACAACGATGTGCCGCAGGGTTTGTCGTCCAGTATCTTCACGTCCGATATGCGTGAAGCGGAAACGTTTGTTTCCGATATGGGCAGCGATTGCGGCATTGCCAATGTGAATATCGGCACGTCCGGCGCAGAAATTGGCGGCGCCTTTGGCGGTGAAAAAGAAACCGGTGGCGGGCGCGAAGCCGGTTCCGATTCGTGGAAGGCGTATATGCGCCGAGCAACAAATACGATTAACTATTCTTCGGAAATGCCACTCGCACAAGGCGTCGAATTTGATTTTGCCAAGGCCGCCTTGCCCTAGAGCGCATTCAGGAAAACCGCGTACACCCCGGCCTTCGCCGGGGCATGCTTTTCCTGAATGCGCTCTAGATTTGTTAGTGGTCGCGCATTCGGACGGAAAACCGGTACCCACTTTTCCTGAATGCGCTCTGGAAGATGGCAAGAGGCGATAGGGGAAACATGAAAGGCATCGATACCACGGCCAAACGTTTTGGCCCCATCTGGCTTGCGCCGGATGTCAATTATATTCACCTGTCCGCCTTTTTCTACGCTTCACTCGTCACCATTGGCATGCTGACATTTGTCAATTTTGGCCAAACTTATCTTCTGCGCGAAAATTTCGGCATGACAGGCGGCGAGGGTACGCTTATCGGCTTAATGACCGTCGCCGGTGAGCTCACCATCATGCTCACTGTCGGCATGTACGGTATTTTGTGCGACCGTATTGGACGGCGACCGGTTTACGCTCTGGGTATGATCCTAATGGGATTGAGCTACATAATATATCCGCTCGCTTCGGTGATATGGGTGTTGTTTCTGGCGCGCGTCATCTATGCGGCCGGCGTGTCGGCCGCGACCGGCATGTTGGGCACGGTCATGAACGATTATCCCCAAGAACAGTCTCGCGGAAAAATGATCGCGTTGTCCGGCATGCTTTTGGGCATCGGCGCCGTCGCAGCCAATGGCTATTTTAGAAATCTGCCGACGAGATTTATTGAATCGGGCCTCGATAGCATCACGGCGGGGCAATATACCTTTTGGATCATTGCCGCCATCTGCATCGTGAGCGGAATCGTTGTTGGGATCGGTCTCAAGCCGGGGACCCCCCATCAGGAACGGCCCTCGCTCCGCGAATTAGCCAAAAGCGGGTTCACCGAAGCCGCCAAGCCGCGCACCGGACTGTCATACGCCAGCGCTTTTGTCGCACGAAGCGATATGGTGATCATCGGCACCTTCACCGTTCTGTGGGGCGGTGTGGCCGGGCGAGAGATGGGCATTGGTGGCGCCGAGTCCGCGGCGCGAGGGGTGCTCTTGTTTATCGTCGCGCAGGGCGCAGGTTTGGTGTGGTCTCCCGTGATGGGCTATCTGGTTGACCGGTTCAATCGGGTGAGTGTGTTGGCCTTTGGCTCTTTCATAAGTGCCGCTGTCTTTTTTACCACGCTGTTGGTGGGAGACCCTTTCGATAATCGATACCTTCCGCTTTTCGCTCTGTTGGGTATTGGCCAAATTAGCGTTTTCTACTCGTCCCAAGCCTTGATTGGACAGGAAGCCCCGGCGGCCAAGCGTGGATCGGTTATCGGTGCGTTCGCAACTTGTGGCGCCGTCGGCATCTTGATATTCAGCGGTATTGGTGGATGGTTGTTCGATGTTTGGCGACCTGCGGGCGCGTTCGTTTTGGTTGGCATAGGGGCCACATTGCTTGGGATCGCTGCGGTTATTGTTCGCATTCGATGGCCGGGCCCCATGCCGCAAGAGGAATTGGTGAAATGACGAATGTCGTGATTACCGGGAGCACGCGCGGTATAGGTTATGGTTTGGCTTATGAGTTCTTGAAGCGCGGCCATAACGTTGTGATAACGGGCCGCGCCCAAGAAGCGGTCGATAAGGCGGTGGCAAAGTTGGCGCCTGAATTTCCTGATCTAAAAGTAGTGGGCGTGCCGTGCGATGTGAGCGACATGCCTCAAGTACGAAACCTATGGGATAAAGCCAAACAAGAACTTAGCGACATCGGCATATGGATCAATAACGCCGGCATCAACAATAGCCGTGTGCCCATTGCCAAATTGCCGCCGGAGCAAATGAGAAATGTGCCTTACACCAATTTACTTGGTATGATGTTTGGCTGCCAGGTCGCGCTTGAAGGCATGCGCGCGCAAGGCCACGGCGCGATTTATAATTTTGAGGGGTTCGGCAGCAACGGCATGCATTCACCGGGCAGCAGCATCTATGGGTCGACCAAATATGCCGTGCGCTATTTTACCGAGAGCCTGGTTAAGGAGACAGCCAGTGGATCGGTTATCGTCGGTACCATAAGTCCCGGTATTGTGCTGACCGACATGACGTTGCGCGATCGGGACAATTTGCCGCCGCCAGCCTGGCAAGCCGTAAAGAAGGTCTACAATATTCTGGCCGATCGGGTGGAAACCGTCACGCCCTATTTGGTCGAGGGCGTTCTTGCAAATACCAAACATGGCGGCAAGATACACTGGCTAACGCCGCGCAAAACGGCATGGCGCTTCCTCAAAGCCCGGTTCGGTTACCAGCGGGATTTGTTCGACGAACCGGACGCTCAGGCAAGCTAGGCCCCGTTCGCAATTCATTGAATTAGGGAATGTGGTCTGGATTTGTTATGGGTCGTCCATTCGAACCCAAAAACCGCGTGCACCCCGGCCTTCGCCGGGGCATGCTTTTTGTGAATGCGCTCTAGGAGTGGAAGATGGCCGAACACGACTACAAGGCAATCGATGCCGTGGTGAACATTTGGACGCAAGAGGCTCTGTCCAAGCGCCCCGGTTGGGGAAAAGACTTCTTTGAAGGCAAAGTGAAAGCCAAAAAGGGAACCATGGCGGGCATGGAGCTCGACCAGATGATCGAGCATATGGAACAAGCGGGTATCGATAAGGCGTTTCTCATCGCACCGTTCTCCGGCCGCCCCGGACTGCCTGGCTGCTATCATATGCCCTACGAGGTGGTGGCGCGGGCTTGCGAGAAATATCCCGGACGATTTTATGGGTTGGCGGGTATCGACCCGTTCGATGGGATGAGCGGTGTACGCGCTTTTGAGGAAGCGGTGCGCGATATGGGATTCATTGGGGCCCATCTCTATCCCCATTGGTTTGAATTAGAGCCGGATCATCGAAAATATTATCCTTTTTACGCAAAATGCGTCGAGCTCGGCGTGCCCATCCAAATGCAAGTGGGCCAGTCTCTGATCTATACGAAAGACTTCCCGTGCCGAAGTGTCGGCCGGCCCTATATATTGGACACGGTTGCGTGTGATTTTCCGGAATTGAAGCTCATCGGCATTCATGTGGGAATTCCATGGCATGAAGAAATGATTGCCATGGCTTGGAAACATGACAATGTTTTCATTGGCTGCGATGCGCACCGGCCGAAATATTGGCCGGCAGCTTTTACCCATTACATCAATTCCTATGGCCAGGACAAAGTGATCTTTGGCACCGACTTCCCCGTTTTGCCGTGGCAGCGGACGGTGGATGATATTGACGACTTAGGATTGAAACCGGAGGTCCGTCGCAAACTGATGCGTGATAATGTGGTCCGGATCTATAATTTGGATGACGCCTAGGGTCCTTCCGGTTTTGATAGAATCAAAACCGGACCCTAAGTTATTGTTTTGTCGCGTTTCCGGACGGAAAACCGGTACCCACCCCGGCCTTCGCCGGGGCATGCTTTTCCTGGAAACGCTCTAACTGGCGGTCTTGGTCACGCCGGCCGCGATCAATTCATCGATCTGCTCTTCGCTGTAGCCGACTTCTTTTAAAATCTCGACACTATGTTCGCCCAGGCGCGGTGGCATGCGGCGAATATCGGCCGGTGATTCCGAAAAGTTTACGGGAAACTTTGTCATGCGAAGGGTGCCTTCGGTGGGATGATCATGCAATTCAAAGAAGTTGATGGCTTTTAGATGTGGATCGTCCTCGACCAAGCCATCGAGCGTGTTCACGACCATGGTCGGTACGTTGGTCTTGTCAAAGATTTCCAACCATTCAGCAGTCGTCTTGGTTGCTAGTGTCTTTGCGGTTTCGCCATAAGTGACGTCGATATTTTCAAGCCGGGTCGACATATCCTTAAATCGCTCGTCCTCAAGCAGATCCAGGCGGCCGGTAACCTCACAAAATGTCCGCCAATGATTGTCCCAATAGGGCAGAACGGCGATATAGCCATCTAGGGTTTTATAGGGTCGGCGGTGCACGCTCATGATGCGGGTGTATCCGGCATGGCCGATCGGCGGCTCAAAGGAAAAACCCCATAGATGCTCGGCCATGACATAGGACACCATGGTTTCGAACATGGGCACTTCAATGGCCTGTCCAATGCCCGTTCGCTCTCTGTGAAACAGGGCCGACGTGACCGAATAAACCACCGTAAGGGCCGTGGTTTTGTCGCAAACGATGGTCGGCAAGTATCGCGGTTCGCCCTCGACCATGGCCTGGAGCATGGCGATGCCGCTGGCCGCTTGAATGGAATCGTCCAAGGCGCCCTTGGCGCCATAAGGCCCGGCCGCCGAATAGCCATAGGTCGCGCAATAGATAATGTTGGGGTTGACCGCCTTGATGTTGTGGTAATCAAGGCCCAGCCGCTCCATCGCCTGAGGGCGGAAATTATGGATCAAAACATCCGCCTCTTTGGCCAACTTCAACAGAGCTTCCCGGCCGGCATCTTGTTTTAAATCAAGCACCAAGTCGCGCTTGTTACGATTACAGGTGAGGAAGAGGGCGCTCATATCCTTATTGTTTCTGGACGCCCCCAAATTCCGATTGGTATCGCCTGCCGGGGGCTCGATCTTGATAATTTCGGCACCCATATCGCCCAGGATTTGGCAGGCCCAAGGCCCCAGCACCACACTGGTTAGTTCAAGGATGCGGACTCCGTCGAGCGGACCAGGCATAACTCTCTTCCCTTCGTTCTGATGGGGCCGATCTTGTGCCGGCCAATCGATTGGCCGGCAACCTATCGCCGCGGCCACCCAAGCGCAAGCTGGCGCGTGCCAGGCGACAGGGCAGTGGACGACGGTCCGCATCCGCCCCAACATGTGGCGGGACGCAACTCATATTCGCTCGCCAAAGGGCGGAGGGTGATCGTCAGGCGATTGACTTTTCGCGCGGGTACGGCGAAATATAGGGCCTCATCCCTCGGGCAGTTCACTCATGCCATTCGGTCGTTTAACGGGTCTCTTTCCAGACAAGGAAAGGTCGCGACGCCGGCCAAACAATAATAACCCTGGCCGGGGGGGGGGTCTGCAGATTGATCTGGAGCTGGGTCGTTTGCAGGCGCAAAGACGTCCCAGCTTCACCGGAACGACGCGCGGCGCGAAGGCTCTAACCTGGTGCGCCAAAGGAACAGAACGACAAGGACAAAGGACGCTGCAAAGGAGGACTGAATGGATAAAGTAGGTATCAAGCATAAACGGGACGATAAGGTGAAAGCCTGGATGAAGAAGGAGACCGCGGAGCAGAAAAAACGCTACCAAGTCATTGTTGCCCACATGGACGCGATCGCGTCGCAACGGGACAAATGGGTCGCGAACTTTTTGAAGCGCATTCAAAAGCGCGGCTTCAATACTGATCGCGATGTGTTCAAGATCATCAAACCAGAGGAAATCCCAATACAGCCAAAGCGCAAGTTTAAGGTGAGCTTCTAAAACCGTTGACGCGGGGACTTCACGTTAAAAGAACAATTTTACCATCTAGGAGATTAAAATGGCCCGTCCTCATATCGAGCCCTTCGTTGATCGCGACGCCGATTACAAGAAAATGACCCTGCCCGGCTTCGGAACCGGCATGCATTACAAGATGCTCAGCTTTGATACCGACACCGGTGCATGCACCATGAATGTCCGGTTTGATAGTGGCTACAAGCGCAGCCCTGGGTTCAGTCATTCCGAAATCGAGATGTTCGTGCTCAAAGGCAGCCTCAAGTTTGGCAAACAGACTTACATCGAAGGTCACTATTTTGTTATCCCACCGGGTGTGTTTATGCCCGCGCTAAGCGCATCGAAGGGTGCGGAAGTATTGCTGATGTATAATGGTAGCGAGCCCAGCCATACGGAATCCGATGCGGATCATGACGGCGCCGACCGGTCGCGTCTTGCCGAAGTGAATTCTTATTCAGGCATGCCGTGGATAACACCCAATATTCATCCGGGAACCAATACCGGATGCCTCATGAAGATTCTTAAATTCGATGAGCGCACGCACGCATTATCCTTCTTGTTTGTTATGGCTCCGGAGTTTTGGCAGGACAATATTTCCTACCATGATTGCGCTGAAGAAGTGTACCATATTTGGGGTACAACCTGGATGATGCAGTTCGGTTATTTGCCGACGGGTGGGTATTTTTGGCGACCGCCTTACATCAATCACGGGGCCTTCCATTGCAAACGTGGAGCCATCGCCTTTGGTCGGACGGACAGTGAGCTTCATAATCACTTCCACTTCAATCCGTGGTCCAACGTCAAGGAAAACGAGGAGCGGGCCGTATCGCGCTTGCAGCATCGCAATCCGGAAGTTTACAAATGGGCCTTAGGGCATAATCATAATCACCCGGATCCGGCGGATTTCGAATATCCGGATGATCATAGCCATTAGAAATATATGGCATCACGGATCGCGGTGACTGGCTGTGATGTCTCAGGAGGTTGTTCATTCGATCCAGCTCCGAGAAGCTGAAGTTTGCAAAACACAAGCTTACGGGGCATCTGCAGGTCAGGTGGACAACATAAGGGAGCGGTCGGAAGGTGGCCTTGGCATCGCGTCAGGACTATATAAAACTGATTGAGGAAGACTATTTCGGCAATCTCGTACGGGAGAACATTTCTGCGGCCATCGCTTGTTTCTCCGACGATGCGCGAATTAGCGTTCGGCACGGTGATGCCCCGGTCCGTCGCTTCAGCGTAGACGGTGACGACGACACAACCAGTTTGTGGGATTTTTACACCCACTTATGCGGCAATTACCATATTTGGTTTGGCGAGTTCAGCCATTACATAGATGAAGCTGAGAGCCGTGCAGCGAGCACTTTTCGCGTCGTTTTGAACCCTAAACCCGATTCGCCATATGGTTCCGCCGGCACCCAAACCCTGTTCAATTGCAATTTTTTCCAATTCAGCGACGGCCGAATTGTGGATATGACGATCTATTACAGCAATCCTAATTCCGGCCGGCAGGCGGCAACATCAACCCAATCAGTGCCCACTGGCTATCCGCCGCAAGGTAAATAAATGGTTACACCGTCTCACAACTCATCCCGCGCAATCGATTGCAACATTTCCTTGTTCAAAAGCTTTTTATCCGCGATTCTTCCGATATCGATCAATGTCTGACATACGCCCAACGGTCCGGGCCATCTTTCACGACTTGTTAACCTTAACGATTTCTTACCGGCGAATGCGTTGTTGCGTGGTGGCAAGCTTTAATTAGACATTAGCGAATGAATTCTATGCTGTGCCGTGCCCAAAAAACGGGTGTGGACAGTGACCATAGGCATCAGAAAAAAACTAGCTTCCGGATTTAGAGACAAGCTCCTGTTCTCGAGTGGGATTAAGCTGCCGGAAACGGAGCTTAATCCCTATACCTTGCGCTTTAAGGATGACGAATTCGAAACCGTCTTCACCAAGCAGCATGTGGACAGGGACTTTCCGCAGAGCGTCGTCTATATGGTGGTGGGGATCTTCGCCTGGCTCACCTATAGTATTCTGGATTTCTTGGTCTTGAGTGGTGATGAGCTCTTCTTCGTCTTGATCGACCGGGCCATCGTCATAACTCTTCTGAGCATATTGGTATTGATCTGCTTTCTGCCCAATATTCAGGGGAAGATTCAGTGGATCCTATCGGCTTGCATGCTGATTTCCGGAACCGGCATCATCGCAATGACGGCGTACATATCGGAACCGTTTAATCACATGTATTACGCCGGCCTTATTCTGGTCGTTCTTTACTCGTCAAACTTCCTGTTGATGAGATTTACTTACAGTCTAGCCGTATCGGCAATTCTATACGTGTCTTATATGGTGATTGTAACGACCGTCAATCCCGTACCGGAATGGGCGCTGATCAGTAATACCTTCTTTCTTACCGTAACGATGTGTTGGACTATTTGGACGAGATATTGGTCCGACTATTACATTCGCAGTGATTTTGCTGCCCGCCATTTCCTGATCAAGGAGAAAAGACGATCCGAAAAATTGCTTGAAGCGGCGGAAGCCGGCAATCGGGCCAAGAGCGAATTCTTAGCCGTCATGAGTCACGAATTGCGAACACCATTGAATGCAATCATCGGCTTTTCCGAAATGATTCAGCAACGGCTTTTCGGTCCGATCGGATCGGACAGATATGAGGGATATGTTGACGATATTGCCCATAGCGGGCGGCATCTCTTAGGCATTATCAATGACATACTTGATTTATCGAAGGCCGAATCCGGCAAGCTGGTGATTCAGGATGCCGAGGTATCCATGTTCGGTGTTATTGACGAAGCTCTGCGTATGGCCAAGGGAAAAGCAGCGGAGGAGGGAATCCATTTAGCCTTTGATATGCCCGACAAGGATATCATAGTGAAGATGGATCTTCGATTGTTCAAGCAGGTGATCCTTAACTTGGTATCGAATTCCATTAAATTTACCGACCGAGGGGACTCGGTTATCATCTCGCTTGAACAACAGCCCGATGGCGGCTGTGCGTTCATCGTAGATGACACGGGCATCGGTATTGCGCGGGAGGACCTGGAGCGCATTTTAGATCCTTTTGTCCAAGTGGAAAGTTCGATTAGTCGAGAACGAGGGGGTGCCGGGCTCGGCCTTCCGCTGGTCAAGAAGATAGCGGAGCTTCATAATGCGGTGATTGAAATTGATAGCAACCCCGGAGTCGGAACCAGGGTAAAATTCATTTTCCCAGCCGAGCGGGTGATAAGTCGCAAGGCAAGCGCCGTCGAACAAGAGGTCGCTTGATCAAATTTCCTATTTTGGTTTGCGGATGCAAAGCAAATAGACTCGATCGGTACGGTCGGATCGAAGCTCGATATTTTTGCTGGGAATTGACTTCGCCAGGTCGCGCATTTCTTGCTCAGTCCGATAAAACATCGTCCAATCGCAAATCATTTCGGCAGCCCATCGGCCGGCCTTTGGGCCTAGCTTTAAGTTGCCGATAACCAGTAACCCGCCCGGCTTCAAATCCGAATAAAGCGATTGAATCAGGCTTTCCGCCCGGCGCGCCTTCAAATAGTCAAACAACCCGACTGAATAAATTAAATGTTGTGGGGGCAGATCATTGGCCAGCGGGCCGCCGTTCATCAAATCGGTGAATGAGCAATGTAGACAATGCAATCTAACTTGACCGTTGTGTCGGATGGCGTGCGGGAATGTTTGCTCATAAGCAAATGAAAGGGCATCTTTATCCTGGTCGATCAAAGTAAATCGAACCGGCCGCAATAGGTGGCCTTGGCTTAGATAATTGACTGTCTCCTGCGCCGCGCCGCATGCCAGGTTGGTAATGTTGATTTGACCGGATCCCGGAATGTTCAACATTTCTTGACCAATGATCTGCTGAATCATGCTCATTCGGGCCGCCACACATTCAAGGGCATTTAGACCTAATCGGTGAACCATCTTGCCATACAACGTGTCACCTTCGTCTTGCCACGAATAGACATATTGCATGACCTGATAGTCACCGGGATAGCCTAGTGGTTTTTCGTAACTTCGACGCCAAATAGGCCCAACCTGCATTTCGGGAGACAGTACCAGTTCGGTATACTCCTTGGCGATTGTCAGCAGCTCGGGATCTTTCATAAAGTCGTCAATGAAAACATTGGCCGTTTCGCTGAGATGTCGCCATTGCGGCAAAATCTGTTCGGTAGCCAAGTCCAACATTTCCCGGCCATAACGTGGATCTTGTCGGTCGTTCCGATTCTTGGTTTCCCATTCGGAAAGGATCAGTCGATAGCGACGCAACAGATGCAATGCGTCGCTGCAGAGAAGCCGGTATTCTTTGCTAAGTTCCGACTGCCGGTCCGTGCGGCCTCGTGCAAGCTCTCTTTTAAGAATATGCTCTCTATACTGACTGGTAAGGCGTTCGATATTGAGATAGTGGTCGGTCAGACGCAACGCCACCTTAGAGCCGGCATAATTTTTCTCGACGCGGACAATTTCCCCATGCCCTTCATGCAGGGGGGTGTTCTCAATGCGCAATTCGATGGGTACGACCCGCCCGACATCCTGCTCTGAGTGGGAATCGGTTTGATCAAGCGTGGCAATGCCGCTCATGCTAAGATTGATCAGGCGGTGCAATTGGCCGTCAACAAAGGTATCCGGCCCTTTGCCAATGAAAAGATGCTTCGGATCGAAGCGCTCGGCCCGATAGTAAACACGCCGCCCCGAAGCCCCTTTCAGGCCGTCGTAACTCGCCACATGCTTTGCGTCATCCATTCCCGGTCGCCAATGTTTTTCGGTGAGGCCGCACTTAGTCCGAGCAAGGTTTTTGGCTTTCTGGATGCCCGGTTTCAATTTTTGTTCGCTGCCGCCGTTTCGAAAGCATGCGCTTCCCCGACGAACTTTCGTATTAGAGCGCATTCAGGAAAAGTGGACCCGGTTTTCCGTCCGAATGCGCGACAAAACAAGACTTAGAGCACGTTAGGGATTCCATCTTTTGTCAACGTGCTCTAGGCAATCATATCGACCTTGGGATTGCAAGATATGGTTAACTAAAAATTAACGTTTTGATTTGGAAGAAGGAAAATAATTAAGATTCGGATACGGAATTTCGCTGTTGGACGTCTGAGGCGTTAACCTTCGTTAACAAATTGACTGTGGAAGAAGCAGGAATTGTCCGATGCACGAGAAATTGAAGATAGAAAGAAGTTATCCAACTCATCCGTCCTAGGTTTGTGCGGAAGCTGCAATCGGATTTTGTTCCATTTTGGGATTTCCGTCACCGATTGCTCATGTGGCGATGCTAGAGCGTCGTGCGCAAAAGTGGACCCGGTTTTCCGTCCGAATGCGCGACCAAACTAAGGACTTAGAGCGTTTTCGCGATTCTGTTAAGTTCGGAAACGCTCTAGCGCTTCATCGAAAACAGGTTCGAGAGTTGGTGCGCTGGAGTCTGGTTGTGACATAAGGACACGGGTCATCAGCCGCGGCGACCAAAAAGAATAACGTGAATCCATCAAGTGCATTACCCGATAAAATTGATATATGACCGCCGGGTCGGAGGACGAAAGGATACGATCGCGATACCATTGCATCAACGGCAAAAACAGCGATCGTTTACCAGTTGTCGCTGGGTATTTGAAGTTCTCTCCGGCCGACAATTCCCAAGGTTCGTCGATGATTTTGGCCGCGCCCTTGAAATATCTCCGCGCTAACCCCGTCAGACTTGCCCGACGCTCTGCGGCGCAAGACAGTTCCTTATGCAAAAGTGCCGCTTCAAGTGCACAGCCGGTTATACCCTGTCCAAAGGCGGGATTCAGACTGCACATGGCATCGCCAATAGCGATGATATGATCGGGTAGTCTAGACATGCGCTCGAAATGGCGACGCATGCTTGCCGGGAAATGGTAACGTCTTATGGGTTCGACAGGCTTTAACGGCCGGATCATCTCGTAAATTTGCGGAATAGGTAACCCGGCGGCGTATTCCTTAAAGCCATTTTCGTCCGTAGGCGGATGATCTCCATGATAGCCGGCCAGCGTCACTTGCCAACGATCATCTTCAACGGCAATGGCAACACCGCCGCGTAGCTCGTTAGGCGGATCCGGATGACACGCGGTCATAGCGGCGCCAGTGTGAGGTTCCGTGCCCCTATGGAAGAACGTTGTGCTATAGGCAAGATCGATTCCAACCAGGGTCTCTTTTGGCGCACCATAGCCTTTTTTCTCGAGCCATTTGGGCAATAGCGAACCGCGTCCCGTGGCATCCACGATAAAGTCTGCGTGGTGCGCTGTTTTGCCTTCGAATTTATCTATCAGCAACACGCCGTCAACCATGTTGCTCTGAGGGGTGAAGCAGTAATCGCAAACCCGGTGCCCATAGGCCATGCGGATATTGGCAATCCGTGCGACGCGTCGTCGGATGACGGTTTCGAGCAGAGGCCTCGACTGAAGAAACACCACCAATCCGCTGTCAAAACGCGGAAACCATCGGCTATTCAAATACCAACGAATATCGCGGCCGAAATCGGCTTTAATCGCTCCTCTCTTGACCAATTCTCGGTCTATTCCGGGAAACAGGCGCGACAGAACGGCCTCGCCGCCACTTAAAAGAATGTGTAGATGGTGTCCTTGCGGCACGCTCTTTCGCGGCTTGAAAGGCGCCTCCATGCTTTCTTCGGGCGGATCCTTTTCGAAAACCACAACGTCGTCGAAGAAGTCGGACAGCACACGCGCCGCCAGCAGACCGCCGATGCTGCCGCCGACCACAATGGCGCGCCGACCAAGATTTGGATGCTTCATTCGGCTGTTATTTGATGTCATGACTGCAGGGCCCCTTTTGGCCGGCTTTGTCGTCCTGATCACCAGACTGCCGGCATCTGCAATGGGCCCTATGATAGGGGTAGGATAGAGCGCCCGCCAGAGTATGGTTAACAAATAGTTAACAATCGCCGGTCATCCCCTATATATAGGCCTCATGAAGGCGATGATGTTCGATGGTCCGGGGCGCGCCTTAATTCTGAACGACGTGTCCAAGCCCATGCCCGGTGCCGGACAAGTTTTGGTTCGCGTGCGCGCGTGTGGTGTGTGCCGCACGGATTTGCATGTGGTTGATGGAGATTTGAGCGGCGCCAAGCCACATGTCATTCCGGGTCACGAAATTGTCGGAACCATCGAAATCTTGGGCCAGGGCGTGGACGGATTTGCATTTGGCGACCGCGTCGGCATTGCTTGGCTGGGTTATACCTGCGGTCAATGCGTCTATTGCAAGAGCGGTCGCGAAAATTTGTGCGACCGGGCACGCTTCACCGGCTACCAGCTTGATGGGGGCTATGCCGAATATACTTTGGTCGATGCGCGCTATTGCTTTCACATTCATGGGGATTATTCCGATGCCCATGCCGCCCCCTTGCTCTGTGCCGGCCTTATCGGGTATCGGTCATTGCGTATGACGGGCGACGGCAAGCGCTTGGGCATTTATGGTTTCGGTGCGGCCGGTCACATCGTGGCTCAAATTGCGCGCCATGAAGGACGCGATGTTTATGCCTTTACGCGGCCCGGAGATATTTCGGCTCAGGAATTTGCACGTAGCGTGGGCGTGGTTTGGGCCGGTGGATCCGATCAGGCGGCGCCGCAAGAGCTCGATGCCGCGATCATATTTGCACCGGTCGGCGCCTTGCTTCCGACAGCGTTACGCGCCGTGCGCAAGGGCGGCATCGTGGTGTGCGGCGGCATCCACATGAGCGACATACCGAGCTTTCCCTATGACCTACTTTGGGGCGAGCGGACGGTGACGTCGGTTGCTAACCTAACGCGCAAAGATGCCGAAGAATTCTTGGCCCTGGCACCCAAAGTGCCCGTGCGAACCAACATAGAAACCTACCCCTTGGAACAGGCCAACCAAGCATTGTCGGATTTGCGCGACGGCCGCTTACAGGGCGCTGCGGTGCTCATCCCAAGCTAGCGTTGCGGCTGAGGGGTGTTCTTTGTCACGCCATGGAAAAAACGGATCGAATAGTCATGGCAATGTTTGCCGATCAAACAGCCCTCGTCCTTTTTTCCGGCGGGCAAGATTCAACGGTGTGTCTCGCCTGGGCGCTGGAGCGTTTCGGCCATGTGGAGACCATTGGTTTCAGCTATGGTCAGCGCCACCATGTGGAACTCGATTGCCGGCAAGAGGTCCTTCGGAAATTCCGCACGCAGTTTCCTCAATGGGCCGAGCGGCTGGGCGAGGACCGGGTGATCGATGCCGGCGTGCTCAAAGAGCTGGGCGACACCGCGCTGACCAGTGACGCCGAGATCAAAATGACCGAAGCTGGGTTGCCCAACACATTCGTCCCGGGGCGGAATATCTTGTTTTTGACCCTCGCCGGCGCGCTCGCCTACCGGCGCGGCATTCGTCATCTTGTGGCCGGCATGTGCCAGACCGACGATGCCGGTTATCCCGATTGCCGCGATGAAACGATCAAGGCGACACAACTTGCCCTCCAATTGGGTCTGGATACCCGCCTCGATGTGCATACGCCGCTCATGTGGACCGACAAAAAAGCGACCTGGCAACTGGCCCATAAATTGGCCGGCGACGAGTTGGTGGAACTCATTATCGAACACACCCACACATGTTATAAAGGCGATCGATCGCAGCGCCACGAATGGGGTTACGGCTGTGGTGCCTGCCCGGCCTGCGAATTGCGCGCCAAGGGCTACGAAGCATACAGACTGAGCCTATGACCTATTCCGTCAAAGAAATCTATTACACGCTTCAGGGCGAAGGGGCGCGGACGGGCAGGGCGGCGGTGCTGTGCCGGTTCACCGGTTGCAATTTGTGGACGGGGCTCGAGACCGACCGGGCTGATGCCATTTGCGATTTTTGCGATACCGACTTTGTCGGCACCGACGGCGAGAATGGCGGTAAGTTCGAAGCAGCCGATGACCTGGCGGATGTGGTGGCGGCCGCTTGGCCCAGCCACGCCGCCGCTGTGCCCTATGTGGTGTGTACCGGCGGCGAACCTTTGTTGCAGTTGAACGGCGACCTCATCGACGCATTGCACGCGCGCGGATTTGAGGTGGCGATTGAAACGAACGGTACCATTAAAGCGCCCGACGACTTAGATTGGATTTGTGTCAGTCCCAAAAAGGCCGCCCCCTTGGTGCAGCAAGAGGGCGACGAACTCAAACTCATTTATCCCCAGCCGGATTTTCCGCCCGACCAATTTGACCGGCTGAACTTTGACCACTTCCTCTTGCAGCCCATGGACGGGTCCGCGTTGAAGGAAAACACCATTGAGGCCGTGCGCTATTGCCTCGACCACCCGAAATGGCAACTCAGTCTACAAACCCACAAGATCCTGGGGCTTCGTTAAGGCGAGCGCGCACACACACGGAGCCCGACCCGCCGAATAAAACCGACTGTAACCGACCACATGGTGCGGCACCTCCTGATCGTGCGTGGCCTTATTCGTCATGAGAGAGGTGATGGCGGTCTCGGCAACCAAGACATTCGGGCCCGGTGCCTCAACGATT
>SMXP01000147.1 GCA_004356335.1 Alphaproteobacteria bacterium
GCAGTGGCGGCGACAACCGGTCTTTTGCGCATGCACAAGCCGGAGGAAATCGCCGGTGTCATGGCCCATGAATTGGCCCATGTGAAAAATCGCGACACGCTGATCATGACCGTCACGGCGACCTTCGCCGGCGCGATTTCCATGCTCGCCACTTTCGCTATGTTTTTCGGCGGCCGGCGCAACGGCCCCCTGGGCATTATCGGGCTTATATTGATTATGGTATTGGCCCCTTTGGCTGCGGCACTGGTCCAGATGGCGATCAGCCGGTCGCGCGAATATCAGGCGGACCGCCTGGCTGCCGAGATTTGCGGCCGGCCTTTGTGGCTGGCTTCCGCGCTGGAAAAGATCGCCGAGGGGGCGGCGCGTATCGACAATGTGCAAGCGGAAAGAAACCCGGCCACGGCCCATCTTTTCATTATCAATCCGTTGCACGCGCGGCGGATGGATAGTTTGTTCTCTACCCATCCCAATACGAAAAACCGCATCGAGCGGCTTCATGAATTAGCCGATGTCGCGCCAAGTTCATCGGGACCGTGGGGATAGAGCGCATTCAGGAAAAGTGGATGCCGGTTTTCCGTCCGAATGCGCGACAAAACAAAGACTTAGGGCACGTTAGGGATTCCATCTTTTGTCAACGTGCTCTAGGTCGGATCCCGTTACCTTATCTGCGCGACACTTTCCATCTCTCTCGAGTGATGCCGTAGAGCAGAGCGCTGGCGCCGCGAATCGGGGTTTCGCCCAAATAGGATTCGCCCAGTTTCTTCGCGACCCGAATGGACTTGGGATTATCCGGATGAATAACCGCACAAATTCGGTCGAGATCCATGTGTTGAAACACACAATCAACAGCGGCTTTGGCCCCTTCCGTCGCCAAGCCATGGCCCCAAAATGCCGGGTCTATCAGCCAACCAACTTCGAAGGCCGGCCAATCCGACGGATAATAAGGACCGATCCGCCCAATAAATTTGCCGCTGGCCTTGTCATCGACCGCATAAGGACCGTAACCGCGCATTTGCCATTGGCCGAGCACGGCCGCGATTTGGCGCCAGGTATCATCATAATTCATGACACCGTGTCCCATATATTGAGTCACTTCCGGCATGCCATTGAGCCGCGCCATGGCTTTGACATCCGGTTCGGTGAACTGGCGTAACCGCAATCGTTCCGTCTCGATCTCGCGTGGTATCACGGAGGGCCTCCCGCCTTGGTGAATCAAACGTGCTATGCTCTAGAGTGTTTCCAGGAAAAGTGGACCCGGTTTTCCGTCCGGAAACACGATAAAACAACAACTTAGGGTCAGGTTTTGATTCCATCAAAACCGGAAAGACCCTAAGGCTAGCATGAACCAAAGACAGATCGAGCCCGCAAGCCAAGCGGGGCTCGCAGCGCGGTCCACCGCAATCGCCGTGCTCGCCCAGGTGCTCGACCGGCACATCCCCTTGGATGACGCTTTTGCCACGGCGGTGACGGAAAACTTGCCGGGCAAGACGGCGTCCCGCGACCGGGCCTTTGCCCGAGCCTTGGTGACAACCGCGTTGCGCCGTTTAGGGCAGATCGACGACGCGTTGAGCCGGTTCATGGAAAAACCGCTGCCGCGCAAAGCCGGACCGACGCGGCACATCTTGCGCCTGGGCCTGGCCGAAATTTTGTTCCTCGACACCAAACCCCATGCCACCGTCCATTGCGCCGTGGCGCTGGCCGCGCAAGACAGCATGGCGCGCCATTACAAAGCGTTGGTCAATGCGGTGCTGCGGCGGGCAACGCAAACCAAGACGGAGATCGTGGCACCGCAAGACGCGCCGCGCCTGAACACACCCGACTGGTTGTGGGACGGCTGGTGCACGGCCTATGACCAGGCGATTGTTCGCGCCATCGCCCAAGTGCATCTGACCGAACCCTGCCTGGATCTGACGGTGGCAGATCCCAACAAACGACAAGAATGGGCCGACAAATTGGAGGCGGTCATCCTGCCGACCGGCACGTTGCGGCGCCGACTCGGTGGATTGGTGGATGAATTGCCCGGCTTCGCCGAAGGCGCCTGGTGGGTGCAAGACGCGGCGGCAGCACTTCCGGCAACCTTTCTGGGCGACGTGCGGGACCGGACAATTATCGATCTATGCGCCGCACCGGGCGGCAAGACGGCGCAATTGGCCGCCGCCGGGGCCCATGTCATTGCGATCGACCGGTCCAAGGCCCGGCACGCCGTGATGCGACAAAACATCGATCGCTTAGGTCTTGAGGTCCAACTGATCCTTGACGATGCGGCCACGTGGCAAGCACCAGAGCTGGCCTCCCATGTGTTACTCGATGCGCCGTGCACGGCGACCGGTACGATCCGCCGCCATCCCGACCTGCCATACCTCAAAAAGCCACAAGACGTAGCCGCCCTGGCACGACAGCAAAAACGCTTGCTCGGCCATGCCGCCGAGTTGTTGGCGCCGGGCGGCCTGCTTGTCTTTTGCACCTGTTCGCTCGACCCGGCGGAAGGGCCGGACATCATCACGACGTTTCTCGACCAACATAAAGCCTATGAACGCTTGCCCTTAACCCCGCAAGACGTGAGCGGCTGCGCTGAATTCATAACCCACGACGGCGATCTGCGTACATTGCCCTGTCATTGGCCGGATTCAGGCGGACTGGATGGTTTTTACGCGGCACGGCTGGTGCGGGTGCATTAAACAATTCATTAGGATCGTCGGGCGCGCCGGCCAAGGAGTTAAATCGGGTTCAAGTTCTCCGGGGTCGGAGGAATTGCCGACGCGTGCGTGTCCTCCTTAGCTTGCTTGCACGGGGATTCGCAAAATGTTAACCATCGCTCATGAGCCGCGTGATTCGCATCGCCCCTTCCATTCTGTCGGCTGATTTTGCCAAGCTGGGAGAACAGGTTCGCGCTGTCACGCAAGCCGGCGCCGATTACATCCATGTGGATGTCATGGACGGGCATTTTGTGCCCAATCTCACCATAGGCCCGAGCATCATCAAAGCCGTTCGGCGCTATAGCGAGCTGCCGTTCGACGTTCACCTCATGATATCGCCCGTCGATCCCTATATTGACGACTTTGTCGAGGCCGGTGCGGATATCATCACGGTACATGTGGAGGCAGGACCGCATTTGCACCGAACAATTCAAAAAATCAAGGATACCGGCCGCAAGGCCGGGGTCGCGCTCAATCCTGCAACGCCGGCGGCGGCCGTCGATCATGTTTTGGGCGATGTCGACTTGATCCTTGTCATGACGGTCAATCCGGGGTTTGGCGGTCAGTCTTTCATTGAGTCACAGCTCGAGAAAATTTCGGTCTTGCGCAGCAAGATCGACGCTTCGGGCCGTGACATCGAACTTGAAGTAGACGGCGGCATCAACTTCAAGACAGCACCTTTGGCGATCGAGGCGGGCGCCAATATACTCGTTGCCGGAACGGCGACATTTGACGGGGGGATAACGTCATACCAAGACAACATTGCTAAATTGAGAGGCCAGACGTGACGGATACGACAATTAGAGGCGGTAGCGCCCCCTTCCCCCGGGGCGAAATCGTAACGGATTTGGCGCGCGAAACGGCGGCGCGCATAACCAGTGTTGCACGGAATATGTCCTATCGGACTTGGCCTTACAGGTTGAGCCTGTCGGGGCCCATGCCGGATCGTATTCTGTGTTTTCCCCAAGACCTGAGATCATCTTCGATCCGCCAGTCCAAGGCGCTGATGGACGGGCGCTACGTGTTTCCCGGGGGCACGGTACAGACCAAACCCTCAACCGCGCCCTGGCGGTTGGTGCCGCCCAATGAATCGTGGGCGGAATCATTACATGGATTTTCTTGGATCCGGCACTTTCAGGGACGACAGGACCAGCCGGCCAAACAACATGTTCATTGGCTGGTGGCCAGTTGGTTGGAAAGCTGTGGCCGCTGGGACGATATTGCATGGCGGCCCCATGTCAGCGCGCGCCGACTGATGTCGTGGTTCACCCATGGCCGATTCATTCTACAAGACGCCGACATGATCTGGCGCAGCGCGCTGTTGCGCTCGATGGCATATCAAGCGCGCCACCTGGCCCGGACGGCTAAGCGGGCGGCCGAAGGCGAGCCGCGCATGACGGCGGCCATCGGACTTTGCCTTTCGGGTGTTTGCTTGCCCGATGGGTTGCGCCGGCTTGAGCGCGGCATGCAATTGCTGCGTCGTGAAATTGATAAACAAATATTGGCCGATGGCGGTCATATCAGCCGCAATCCCTATACGCAGCTGACCATATTGATCGATATTCTTACATTAAAAGACGCGCTGATTACCCGTAGGCGCCCGGTGCCCGATATCCTTCAGGAAACGATTGAGCTGATGGCGCCCATGGTGCGCTTACTCTGTCACGGAGACGGGCGGTTGGCTCTGTTTAACGGCGCCACGGAAGGAGAACCTGGTACCATCGAAGCGGTTTTGGCGCGCCAAGACACCAAAGCGCGGGTTCAAGTGATTGCGTCGGTAACCGGTTATCAACGCCTCAAGGCGGCGCGCACGAAAGTCATTGTCGATACCGGCCGGCCACCCAAAGGGCCGTTCAGCACCCACGCCCATGCGGGCTGTCTATCCTTTGAAATGAGCGCGGGGCAGCATCGCATCATTGTCAATTGCGGATCAACGCCCATACGCGGCGAAGAATGGCTCAACGCCAGCCGAACGACGGCGGCGCATTCGACTGTGGCTCTGGCGGATCGGTCATCAGCCCGCTTCTTAAAACGCCCCATGGCCGAGCGTTTGCTCGGGCCCCGCATTGCCGATGGGCCGGTAAATGTATCAAGTCATCGTGAAGAATCCGAACATGGCGTGTGGCTTAGCGCCAGTCATGACGGCTATGTCGGCCGTTTCGGCATCACCCATGAACGCCGGTTTTACTTGAGCGCCGATGGCGAGGAATTGCGCGGCGAAGATAAGTTGGTGCCGTCGACGAGGGCTGCCGGATGGTTGGGTTTCCACAAGAAAGAACGGCCGGCCGTTCCCTTTACCTTGCGTTTTCACTTGCATCCCGGCGTGCGGGCTTCCCTGGCGCGTGACGCCACGCGCGTATTGTTGCTGCTACCCAATGGCGATGGTTGGCAATTCCGTACAAACCGGCTCAACATTTCTCTGGATCAAAGCATCTATCTCGGCAGCGGCGAGCTGATGCGGCGATCGCACCAGATTGTGGTTTCGGGAGTGACCGACAACAAGGAAACGACCTCGGTCAAATGGGCGATTCGTCGTCTGGCGCGCAAGAGCGACCAACAATAATAAGCCATTTCACGCGCCCCAAGGGCGGCCTTCACAGCCCTATTGAATATCCCCATTGGCTTGGCACAAAGACATACTTGTCTGGTAAGATAAGCTTGCCAAAATGTGAGGGGCAGACGGGGTTCCAGACTTCATATGGTTAAGGTCAAGACGAGCAAATCATTGACGCCGCAAATGTATATGTCATTTGTGCACGACGGTGTCATGGCGGCCTTGGCCATGCAATTTGCCATCTGGTTGCGCTATGCGGTCAGTGGCGTGGATCAC
>SMXP01000148.1 GCA_004356335.1 Alphaproteobacteria bacterium
CGAAAAGGCCATCCAATCGTCCATGCGCGAAGTATCGGAAGGCCGCGCCACCATCATCATTGCCCATCGTCTCTCGACCATTACCGATGCAGACAGGATCATCGTGCTTGATGAGGGATGTGTGGTGGAGACCGGCAGCCATATGGATCTGCTCAAACACCAGGGTGTTTACGCCAAACTCTGGGAAGCGCAAAAGCGCGAAGCGTCGAAAGGCCAATTTTCGCCGCCTAAAGTGGAACCGGTTCCCGAGGTGGTATCTTAACCGGCCATCCACAAAGGTCGGGTCATCATAAGAGACCCGTGACGAGACCAAAGCCGACCACAATCATCAATAGCCCGACCGCCCGGTGAACCAATTGGAGGGTTGCTTTTTCAATGAGGCGCGCGCCAATGAACGCGCCCAAAAAAGCGGCGGCGGGCAGGCTGAACCGCACCACAACGAACAGGTCGGCATAGCGCCCGACAAGCTATGCTTTTAAAAATATTGTTGAAAAAGTGAACGATTGTGGTGGCGACGGTCTTGGGTTCGGACATGGCACCCTGCTTTGCCGGTGGCCTCCCATCACGGACTTTTGATTGTCCGGCAGTAGGTTCGCGTGCCACCGCGCTGCTTTCTTTTTGCCCGGTCATGGTAAGCTGAAAAGCAGAAAAACCAAAGATTTCAGGCAGGGCGGGCAACCTATGGAAACCTGGCAGGCCTTCGCAGAACGGGTGCCGCCGGAAAATCCGGACTATGTGCCACAAAAACCATAAGCTGGGTCGCTTGCTTGATAGGCGTGGCGTGATCAAGTTAGCTAATTTATTTACTTAATCAGCAGACAGAATGTGAGT
The DNA here is from genome assembly GCA_004356335.1 of Alphaproteobacteria bacterium. Classification (GTDB taxonomy): domain Bacteria; phylum Pseudomonadota; class Alphaproteobacteria; order SMXP01; family SMXP01; genus SMXP01. The sequence continues at coordinate 832 of SMXP01000148.1, forward strand.
GGAGTTGTTATGACAGATAAAATCGCAAAGGTAATCTTGAGCGCTTTCTTGGCGGCAATTGTTTTGACGGGGGGCGTTTGGGCAGGCGTTGGCGAACAACCGGGCGAACGTTTTGAGATAAAACCGGAGGATTTGCCTGAACCATATGCCACAAAATCAGTGGCGAAATTTCCTGGGCGTGTCGAACGGGGTGATCATGAGCTTACGGTGGCCGATGGGTTTGTCATCAACGTCTTTGCCGAAGGGATGACCAATCCGCGATCTTTTGCCATTGCGCCGAATGGCGATGTGTTTGTCAGCGAACCGAGAGGCCGGCGCGCGCCCGCCGGCGAAGGCAACAAGATCACGGTGTTGCGCGATGAGGACGGCGATGGGGTTGCGGATGTACGCGCCACATTCGCTGATGGTTTCGATCTGCCGCAAGGCATGGCTTTCATTGAGGGGGCGCTGCTTGTTGCGGACATCAAAGGGGTGTGGCGCCTTGCCTATGAAGTCGGGGCGCTCAGTGCGACATCACGCCAAAGGCTTACGCCTGAAAATGCTTTAGGCGAAAAGACCGGATCCCATTGGCAACGCAATTTGGCGACCGATCCGGATGGTCAGCATATGTATGTCAGCGTCGGCAGCACCGGCAATATCATCGAGGATCCGGTGCCTCATGCCACGGTGCAAAGGTTTAAACTCGACGGCAGCGGTCAGACCACCTTTGCCTCGGGCCTGCGCAATCCCAGTGCCCTGGCGATCTATCCCGGCACCAGTGATCTTTATACGGTGGTCAATGAACGCGATGGCATGGGCGACGAACTGGTGCCGGATTACCTGACCCGAATTTCCGACGGACAATTTTTCGGGTGGCCCTATGCCTATACGGGTGGGCGGCCGCAACCCGATTTTGCCGATAAGAGACCCGATCTCGTGGCACAAACCGACATGCCTGATGTTCTGTTTGCCGCCCATTCGGCACCGGTCGGATTGACGTTTTACACCGGCGATCAGTTTCCCGAGGCTTATCGCGGTCAGGCCTTTGTGTCGCTGCACGGATCGTGGAATAGAAGTTCCCCGACCGGCTTTAAAGTGGTGCTCGTGAGGTTTAAGAACGGTCGCCCGGCGGGGGGATACGAGAATTTTGTCACCGGTTGGCTGACCGGTGGGGCAGACAAACCGGAATCCTGGGGCCGGCCCGCCGGCCTGGCCGTGGCAAGTGACGGAAGTCTGCTGATCGCCGATGATAGCGGCGGTACAGTATGGCGCGTGACGTATACCGGCGAGTGATGCCGACCGTGATGGGTGAACCGAACAGATTGCCCGCGAACGGGCATGCGAGGAATGAAAGATGACACAATTTGGCGACCGTTTGATGTTGATTGGCGGCGAGCTTGTGGCAAGTGAGGGCGGCGAGTGGATCACATCCGTTAATCCGGCCACTGAACAGGTGATCGGTCGCGCGCCGGCCGGCACAGCCGCTGATGTTGACCGCGCCTACGACGCGGCGGCGGCGGCCCAGCCTGAATGGGCCGCCAAATCCATTTGGCAACGGGCGGGCTATCTGCATAAGTTGGCCGCTGCCATTCGCGAGCGCGGTGAGGAAATCCTTCAATTGGAGGCGAGCGATACCGGCAACACGATCAAATTGCTGGCCGGCGACATCGTTATCTCTTCGGCTATGCTGCAATATTATGCCGGGCTCGGGACCGAGATTAAAGGCGACACGGTGCCCGCCTCGGGTGGCCAAAACATTCACTTTACGTTGCGTGAGCCTTATGGGGTGACGGCGCGCATCGTGCCGTTCAATCATCCCTTTATGTTTGAGGCCGCCGCCATTGCCGCGCCCATAATGGCGGGCAATGCGGTGATCATCAAAACGCCGGAGACCAGCCCCTTGTCCGGTGGCATTTTGGCTGAGCTTTGCCAAGAAATTTTTCCGCCCGGTATCGTCAATTTGGTATCAGGTTACGGCATTCCGGTAGGCGATCGCATTGCCCGACACCCAAAGATAAGGCGCATCGGCTTCACCGGTTCCGTCGGCACGGCGCTTGCCATTCAACGTTCGGCAGCGGAAATCTGCATCAAGCATATAACTCTCGAACTGGGCGGTAAGAACGCCATGATCGTTTGCGCCGATGCGGACCCGGACGCCGTAACCAAAGCGGCCATAGGGGGCATGAATTTCGCCTGGGCCGGGCAATCCTGCGGTTCGGTCAGCCGGCTGATGGTTCATGAGTCGATTTATGACGATGTGGTGGAACGGGTTGCCGCAAAAGTATCGGCCCTCAAATTGGGTGATCCGTTGGACCCGACGTCCGAGATGGGCCCGGTCAACAATAAGGCACATTATGATCGTATACTGAGTTTTATGGCCTCGGCCAAACAAGAAGGCGCCAAAACGGTGACGGGCGGCGATGTTCCCAAAGGCGAACAGTTTGAACGAGGCTTTTGGGTTGAGCCCACGGTTTACGGCGACGTAACCATGGATATGCGCGTCGGCAAGGAGGAGATTTTCGGTCCGGTCATTTCCGCCATCAAATGGTCCAAACTGGACGAGGTGATCGCCATGGCGAATGCCGTCGATTACGGGTTGACCGGTGCCGTTTGGACCAATGACTTGCAAGTCGCCATGACCACCGCGCGTGCCTTGGAAACGGGCCTTGTTTGGATCAATGGCACACAGGCCCATTATGTCGGGACACCGTTTGGCGGCTGGAAGGATTCCGGCCTCGGCCGCGAGGAATGTGTCGAAGAATTGGTGAGTTATACGCAGAGCAAGGCGATTCACATATTGCTATAATATGAAAAGGGTTTTGCCGGATGGCAGGCCAACGGACGCGCTGAACAATCCGCGGAACTACGAAATGTAGCAAAAGGCAGGAAAAGATGGCTAAGGGTAAGGCAATATTTACCCGCCGCCGCGTTATCTTCACGGGGATTGCCGTCGGGGGTGGTTTGGCTGTCGGTTACGGCGTGCTGAATGTCGATGACGGTGATGCGACGGAAAAATTTGCCGCCTCGACACCGGACGATGTGGGCCTCAATGCGTGGATCAAAATTGCCCCTGATGGCCGCATTACTTGTGCCATACATCGCGCCGAAATGGGTCAGGGCGTAACCACGTCGCTGTGCATGATGCTGGCCGAGGAACTCGATGCGGATTGGTCCAAAGTCGATTTCGAATTCGCTCCGGTCGACAAGGATTATTACAATTTCGGCATGGTCCGGCGCGGTCAGCCGTTTGGCGATCCGAAGGCGAGTTGGTCGATTGGTATGCGCCACCGATTTATGCGCGAAATGTTTCATCGTCAAGGCATGTCGATGACGATTTCCAGCACCAGCATCATCGACGCCTATGATTCCTTGCGCCCGGCGGGCGCAGCGGCGCGCGCCATGCTGATTGCCGCAGCAGCCCGCCGCTGGGGCGTAGCCAAAGATAAGCTGCGTACGGAACAAGGTTGGGTTTTTGAGCAGGGCGGTGAACGTCGCGCCCATTACGGCGAACTTGCCGAGGATGCAGCGCGGCAACGGCCGCCATCCGATCCACCGCTGAAGGATCCCGCAGACTATCGCATTGTCGGCACGAACGTGGCCCGCCTCGATACGGCCGACAAATTGGATGGCGCCACGGTTTTTGGCAGCGATGTTCAGCTGCCCGGTATGCGCTATGCGGCGATCCGGCAAAGCCCGGTGTTCGGTGCCAAAATTGACAGCTTTGACGCATCGCATGCCCGCACCATGGCGGGTGTCGAGGCGGTCATCCAAATAGGTGACGATGCGGTTGCCGTAATCGCGCGCCGAACGTGGCAGGCCATGAAGGCGGTAGAGGCCATCAATATTACGTATACGGATGGCCCTTCTAAGGTGATGGATTCGCGCAGCTTACATGATGCCTACCGGGCTGTTCTCGACGATCCGGAACCGGCGGTGTTTCGTGGTGCCGAGGGTGTTCTGGAAGCGCTTGAGGCGGCGCCCAAGAAGTTCGAGGCGATCTATGAAACCCCCTATCTCGCCCATGCTTGCATGGAACCCATGACATGTGTGGCGCTGGTCACCGATCTGGCGGTTGAGCTTTGGGCGCCGACGCAAGCGCATTCGCAAGCCCAGCTCATTGCCGCTGAACTGACCGGCAAAGACCCGCAAGACGTTCAAGTCCATACGACTTTTATGGGCGGCGGCTTTGGCCGGCGCACCGAACAGGACTTCATCAAACAGGCGGTTACAATTGCCCAGGCGGTTCCTGGCCAACCGGTCAGGCTTGTTTGGTCGCGCGAAGAAGACATCCAGCACGACATGTACCGGCCGGCCGGTGTCAGCCGCATGCGCGCAGGTCTTAATGAAGACGGCAATATCGCTGCACTCGATTGTACGCTGGTGACCGAATCGGTGATTGCGAGTTCGTTTACCCGCGTGCCCGGCTCACGGGGCGGCGATCCGAAAGACGATATGGGCGCCATGTCCGGGGTGTTCAACACAATCTATGGAATTCGTCACGTGCGCGCCGCCTATGTGCCGTGGGTTTCGGATATTCCGGCGGGCTATTGGCGCAGCACCTCTAATTCGACCAATTGTTTTTATGTTGAGAGCTTTATGGACGAGTTGGCGCATCAAGCCGGTGTGGATCCGGTTGATTTCCGCCGCAATCACTTAGCCCGGCGGCCCAAATACCTCAATTTATTGGAGGAACTGGCTAAACAGGGGGATTGGGGATCGCCATTAGCTGCCGGTCGCGGACGTGGCTTTGCCATGACGCAGACTCACGGGTCGTCGGTCGGTCACATTATCGAAATTTCGATTACGGAAGGTCAACAACTGTCCATAGACAGAGTGGTCTGCGTATTCGATTGTCAGCAGGTCGTTCATCCCGATACGGTGATCGCCCAGATAGAGGGCGGAATTATTTATGGTCTTTCGGCGGCACTCTATGGCGAGATCACTTTATCCGACGGCCGGGTCGATCAAAGTAATTTCCATGATTATCGATTGCTGTCCCTGGCCGAGTGCCCGGAAATCGAGGTTCACCTCATGCCCCAAGGCGGCCGGCCCGGCGGGGTGGGCGAGCCCGGTGTGCCGCCCGTGGCGCCGGCACTGGCCAATGCTATCTTTAGCGTGACGGGACAGCGGCTGCGCTCTCTGCCCATTACGAAGCACGGCTTTACGGTCGTGTGAGACGGCCGCAGGATTGGCATCGATCGAGATCGAGCTGGGTTAAGCGCCCCTGCTCATTAGACGATTATTCAATTTCCGAAAGAAACTCCCGGATTGCGGCGACGGCGCGTTCCGCGTCATATTCGGGGGTGAAAAAGCGTGCCTTACCCAAGACGAGGGCCTTAATGTCCGGTCGTTCTTCACGTAACCGCTCAAAATAAGGTCGCAACCACTCATCTTCGGCGCAGGTTGCCAAAATCGGACAGGTGACCTTGGCCAACACCTCGGGATAATTCTGATTCCAAACCGCGTTGAATCCTTGTTTGCGTCCGGTGAGCGAGCCCAGCGCTCCCAAGAATTCAATAGGGGTTAGCTCAGGGTCAAATTCCGTAAACAGATTATTGACCGACTGCCATGTGGCGCGGGCGTATTTCGCGTCCGGGTCCGGTGGCATAGGATCCTTGATCGTCTTGCTGGTCTCTAGGCGTTCCGCCGCCGTCATATAGGCGATGCCGTTGAGCATCAGGGACATCACACGATCGGGGTGGGCGGCCGCCATTTCGGTCGCAAAATGCGTTCCCGTGTGGTGGGCAAAGATGTGGCACCGGTCGATCCCAAGAACATCCACCGCAGCCATCATATAGGCGGCGTAATCCGGCATGAGCGGCATGCCTGGAGGAACGAACGACGCGCCAAAACCCGGCGTGTCGAACGCATAAAGTGGGCGGTCGCCGTGCAACAGGGTCATCATCTTTTCAAATGAGATGGATGACGCCGGTGTGCGATGAAAAAACAGCAGGGGTACGCCCTCTCCCGGCACGTAGCGGTAGTGAATTTGACCCGCTTGAGTGTCGGCATAAGCTTTCTTGATTGTCATGGCCGTCTTCCCACACGTTGATTGCCATAAAGGCTGGTTATTTCGCGCGCAAATCCGCCCGTTCGTTTTGCCTGTTCATCTCACCGCTTGACAGAAACGCCAGAGCCGAAAGATCGTCTTTCAAATAAGCATCGAGAAAAGCGCTGGTCGCGGTTCGCACCAATGTGAGGGCTTCCGTGTCGGGGGGGCCTTCGACGCCCGGGCGATCACAGATATATCCGCCTAGAAAATGATCGTAATCTTGAACGACCAGGGCATATTTGTCGCCGTCAGGCGTCAAATTATATGAACCCAATCGCCATTTCCAGCCTTCGGGCTTGTTCCGGTTGGTTTGCGTGTAATCGTTGGTGCCTGTGGTCACGATGGACGGGGTGCGGTAATCGCCCCAGGCATCGTCGGGAATGGACGGCATGGGGCCGGGGCCGCTCAACAACACGGCGACATCAAATCTATCATCACCGGTGCGAATGCTGCCGTCGGCGTTCTTGGCGCGCAGTCCGGAGGCCGACAGGGCGGTGGCGGAGCCCATGGAATGTCCGGCCGAAGCTACGCGATCGGCATTCATCTTGCCGGCAAGACCGGGTACTTGGGCGGTGATGTGGTCCAGCGAATCGAGAATGAACGATAAGTCTTCAACGCGGCTGTTCGATATCTCGGCCATCTTGCTGAAATCGGTTGGACCTAAGCTACGCGAATCCAAATGGGTCGGCTCGATCACCACATAACCTTGCGCTGCCCAATATTCCGTGACCGGTCCGTAGCCCGCGCTGGTGCAGCCATTGCCGTGAGAAAACAGAATGAGCGGAAACGGACCGTCGCCATTTGGGTAACTGATATGCAAACGCAGATCCTTGTTCTGGTCGGCAACCGGTAGGACCGTGTCAACGACACTGACGTCGTAGGTTGTGTCTGCGTGTTCGGAACC
>SMXP01000149.1 GCA_004356335.1 Alphaproteobacteria bacterium
CCAACACGCCGCCGCCGCCGCCCACCGCGATGATAGCGCGTCCACCGCAAAGCTCATTCAATGTCAAGAGTGCATTGGTCATAATAAGTGGATGCATCTCCATTGGACTCACCGCCAATGGCCCCAATCGCACCCTTTGTGTTGTTTGTGCGGCGCGCGCCAAACTCAAAAAAGGACTACGTTCCGACGCGTAGCTCGACGACCAAACCGCACGGACACCGTAGCCTTCAGAAAGTTCGCTCAATTCTGCCGTTTCGCTCGGTGACGTAAATTCACTAAGGATGATATCGACATGCATATCTGCCTTATCCCTCTTTTTTGGTGCCTATCGCGACCACTATGGCCATATCCTAGAACGATTCCGGCAAGCCTCCGGACGTTTTGCGTCCTGTTAGAGTGTTTCCAGGAAAAGTGGACCCGGTTTTCCGTCCGGAAACACGATAAAACAATAACTTAGGGTCAGGTTTTGATTCCATCAAAACCGGAAAGACCCTAGAGCCTGTCTCACTTGAACAATACCACAGCGCACACGCCATTCATGGCCAATTTGCCAGGAGGTTTCCCACATGGTCAGAAAATTTGTCGGCATTTATGGCGACCCCGGGAACAAGCATACTAGGTCCTAACGTCAAGCCTCTTCGTTGAACGTGAGACCATCCATATCACAAGTATTCTTATGGGGTCTTATGCTGGGCAATTGAATTTTCATTTGGGATGAGGGTGAGAAAATGACCAAAAGGCACAGGCTATTTAATTTATCACTCTTCCTCACGGCAGCGACAATTTCCGCAAGCGCGTTGGCGGCAGAATGTACGATTGATTCAAATATCATCGACCGAGGCGAACAAAAGACGCTTCTCCTTTGCGGTGCCAATATCACAGCTGATTATGTACTTGATGGGCTATCGGATGCCAAAATTATCACTGACTACCAACAGTATATTGGCAAATGCGATTTCACCGTAAATCAACCGGGTCTATTTCTTGAAGTACGCGCGGAGGACGACGCAAATCCCGCATCTTTGCGGGTGCTGGATCGCAACACGGATGAGGTTCTATGCGATCCGATCGCAATCGACGTACCGCAACGGATTCATTTGAAGGACGCGTCACTGACAAACACGGATTTTGGTGATCCATCTATTCACTTGCTCTCAATCCGTGGCGAGGAATCTCTGGACTTGTCACAATCATGCTCGCAAGAAATGATTTTCCCACAAGGCAAAGGGCCCTATTTGTCATTATTGTCCCGTCAGGAATTGGAAAGTCTCTCAATAGAGGGCTCAGCTAAACCACCCCAGTGCACCAAGACATCCATAAACGCTCTCGTCAGAATTCGAGGACAACAAAGATCTCGAGCAAAGATTGTCATTCCCAACATACGCCACAATGGCGAAGACATTGAGGGTGTTGCCTATGCAACGCTTCCGCCCGCCCCATGGCAATCTTCCATGAAGCAAGAGGACGCAAAATACATCGATGTGGACGGCATTCGTACCCGCTATTTTGAAAAGGGAGAGGGGGATGCACTGGTATTGGTCCATGGCGGCCAGGCCTCGTCCGCCGGTTCCAATGCCTGGTCGTGGATTCAGAATTTTGACGGCCTCGCTGAGCATTTTCATGTTTACGCGCTCGACAGACTGGGACAGGGCTACACGGATAATCCCAAAACCGAAAATGACTACCAACATTACTATGAAAGAGTCATTGAACATTTCGATGGCTTCATAAAGGCGCTGGGGATCGAGAAAGTTCATCTTATGGGACAATCCCAAGGCGGTTGGCCGGTCACGCGATATGCCGTCGATCACCCCGATCTGGTAAGTTGTCTGGTAAACGTCGACACCGGCATTGTCTCACCACTCGATCCACAGGGACGCGTGTCTAAATTCTATAGGTATCAATCGGCCAATCTTCATCCCCCTGAAGGACCAACGGCCGCAAGCATTCGAAGAGGCATGAAATTTTACTCTTATACGCTCAATAATCTTACTGAAGCCAAAGCTCAAAGAACTCTTGAACTGTCGCATACGCCCAGGAAGAAGGAAGCGGCCGCACAATTGGGCAAGCTTAGAATGAGTGTCGCCCACCCATATTTTCAGGCTCTCAAAAAAACGTTGCTGCAAGAAATCGAGGACGGGAAACTTAAGGCGCCGACTCTCATCATATGGGGACTGAATGACCCCGAAGGATCATATGATTCAGGCGTCAAGCTTTTTAAGCTCATCAGCTCTACCAATCCGGAAACGGAAATGCACGTATTCGGCAATGCGGGCCATCAGGCCTTTATTGAATATCCCGAGAAATTCAACGAGGTTGTGGTAAGATTCTGCAGTCGCTACTAGAGCGTTTCCGAACTTAACAGAATCGCGAAAACGCTCTAAGTCTTTGTTTTATCGCGCATTCGGACGGAAAACCGGGCCCGTTCATCCCTTCAATCGATCCACTGGATCGATTGACCTTGGCAAGGACGGTTTTCACTCCTGAATGCGCTTTAGGGAGGAAACCATGAGAGCACTTATCAAGAAATTCCTGGATGAGGATCTTTCGCGACGAGACTTTGGCAAAGCCATGATGGCCATGGGCTTCAGCGCCGCGGCCATCGAGTCGGTTTTGAGCTCGGTCGCCTATGCCGCTAGCGAACCCTCAGGAGACGGTTTTGAATTTACCGGGACTGGTGGCGAAATCCTAGCCGAATGCCTGAAGGCGGCGGATGTTGAATATATTTTTGACGTCAACTCGACGGGCCAAGTGTCGTTTTACGATGCGCTGGCGGCCCGGCCCGAACTCAAGATGATCGTCGCCTTACAAGAAGGCCAAGGCATGAGCATGGCTCAAGGCTACGAACTTGCGAGCGGTAAGACGGCGGTTCTATTTGTCCCCAGCATTGGCATTCCCAATACCATGAGCAACCTTTACAACGCCTGGAAAGATAGGTCCGCCATTGCCGTCTTTTCGGACGGAGGAACGACTGAAGATGCCGGTCGCGACGGCTTCCAACAAGTCGACGATTGGCTTCAGCCAACCGAGCAATTCACCAAATGGCGTTGGCAATTGAAGCATCCCAATCGCATAAGTGAAATGGTGAGACGGGTTATCAAAGTGGCCGGTACGCCGCCGGGTGGTCCTGTCTATCTGCGCATTCCGTCAAATATTTTAAATGCAAAAAACGTCACACAAACGATTTATCCTCAAAGCAAGTTCGAAATTCCCCTTCAAATGGAGCCCAAAGCCGAGCTCATCGATGAGGCGGCGCGGCTTATACTTGAGGCGGAAAATCCCATGATCAATGCCGGTGGCGAAATAACCCGCGCCGGAGCGAACGACGACCTCTTGGAACTGGCCGAACTTTTGTCCATACCAGTCGCGCAAGCGCACAGCATGTATGGCGATTTTCCGTTCCAGCATCCGTTGTTTACCGGATTTAGCTCCATGGGCTTGCCAAGGGGCATTCGTCAAACCGACGTTTTCCTAAATCTTGGCGGTCAGATGCCGGATCCATCCATCATGACGGCGCCCCTGCCAAGCCAGACCAAAGTCATCAATGCACGGCTCGAATACGACGCAATCAGTAATGTATATCCCAATGAGGTGGCTATTGCTGCAGGGATGAAGGAAACCATCCGGGCCCTGATTGATTCTATTAAGTCGATGGCAACCGCATCACAAATCGAAAAGACACGCGCGGATCGGTTGGTCAAAGCGGAGAGCAATTTCGCCGCCGCAGCCGAACGACGCAAAAAGCGAGCCCAGCCGACTTGGAACGATAGTCCCATCCATCTCGAGCGTTTTTGTTTTGAGATGGACAAAGCCCTTGATGACAACGCGATCATTGTGTCGGAAGGGGGCGGACGCACCCCTTACAATTGGATGGATTTCAGTAAGGGCAAAAAAACGCTGATTGGGCGGACAACGGGACACGCATTGGGCTGGGGTGTCGGCGCGACACTTGGCGTTAAGATCGCTCGACCGGATCAACAAGTTGTCGGCATTGTGGGCGATGGCGGGCTTTTGTTTGGTCAACTGGAAAGCTTTTGGACCGCATCCCGTTACAATATCCCGATCATCTTGATCATATTGAACAATCACAGCTACGACGGTGAGCGCGGACGAATTTTCATGAATTCCTATGTGGCTCAGAACAACAAAGATCTGTGGAAGGACATGTCGTGCTATCTCGGTAATCCCGATATTGACTATCTGAGTATCGCCAAAGGCTTTGACATTGACGGTGCCAGGGTCACCGAGCCGGACCAAGTCAAAGCTGCCATCGAACGCGCCGCGGCGGTAACGCGGGAAGGCCGACCCTTTATCATCGACGCAGAGATCGCCCGCAAAGGACCAGGTGCCGAGTCCACATGGCATCCTGACGTCTCTATCGGCTGAAGCCATTCAATGGCGATGCGTTTAGGTCAAAGACCAAATGAATCCGTTGACCGGTCATAGCAATGATCAGGTCAAACGTCATCGATTTACCCGCCTCTGCTTGTCCTTCGTTTAAGCTTTCTCTGCAGGCAAGCGACAAGTTCCCAGTGTCTCTTCCTAAAATCCGATCCGCAAATATCATAACAAGTTGCGATTATATTTTCATGTTCTCAGGAGAAGAATCAGCCGGCTGTTCAGGCAGCAAAGCAGTCATATCTGTGATGTGAGCCACAGACTTTCCCAAACCCGGAAAGTTATACTTTTCCTACACGCGGCGATGTGCGGCAAAAATTGACCAAGTAAATCAATATGTTATCATTGGACACCCTAACTACGAATCTAGCGGTCGGGGGTTTGAATCCCTTCCGGCGCGCCACTTGGAAGCCTTTGTCACGCGTGGGCCGTCGCGGCGGTGATTTAGTCGGTGATTTAAATGTCAATGCACCGCATAATAATGGCAGGCAAACCGCCGGTTTGTATATTTTGTTTGATTTCCTTGGGGTCGTGTTGTTTGAATTTTGATTTGCGCCGGTAGCTCAGCTGGATAGAGCACTAGACTTCGAATCTAGGGGTCGGGGGTTCGAATCCCTCCCGGCGCGCCATTTAAATCAATAGCTTGTGTCCATATCTGAGGACCCGTCGTCTTCCGAGTTCCCAATTAGGTCGCCGCAATCAAGCATCGATTCCAAAAAATCTGTGTTTGACCCCGAGAGTGGCGTTCCCGCCGTCGATCAAGGCGTAATCCATATGGCCTCGCGCCCTTTTTGGATCTCCCTTTTCCCGTAGGGACGCTGCCATGACAGAATAACGCCATAGGTCGTATCCAGCCGCCTGTTGCGTCGCTCTGACATTAACCAAGCAGCGTTTTGATATCTAACGGAAATTACCTGTTCGAGGCGCCTTGGTTAATGAGCGTAAAGAAACTGTTTATCTTAAAGTTGCAATTTTATGCACGATAGTAACAAAAAATATCGCGTTGGCAAAACTCGGAGCACAACGCCGTTAATTCATTGGGTGCTGTTATGGTGAAGATCCTCTTCCTTGTTCTGTTTCTGGTCATGATGCTTCTTTTGGGCTTGGCCATCTTTCGTTTCATGAACCGACTGACCAAAAGAGTGATGAAACAGAACGGCCCAGATGACTATATTTATCTGCATCGCTTCGACGAATAGCCGGCTAGAGCGTTTCCGAACTTAACAGAATCGCGAAAACGCTCTAACTCCTTGTTTGGTCGCGTTTTTGGACGGAAAACCGGGTCCACTTTTCCTGAAAACGCTCTAAGACGCGTGCCGATTTCTTAAGATTCAGACCGAGTGATCTCCCCATCCCGTCGAACTTTCTCGTGGATGAGCGATTATCATGTAGCTTTTGCCAAGGCACCAGAGTGGCGTTAGACTTGGTGATCCCGCTTGTGGTGATTCGACAAGCCCGGGGCAAGAAGGGGCGAACGATTGGGTTAGGGGAAAGCCTAAATGTGGCAGACATCGCCGTTATCCGATCCGAGTTTTCGCAGATTATTTTCTGCGCAGGTCATTGCTCTTGTCGGCACGGGGCTTAGCACCATTGCCCTAACGTTGCTGGCCTACGACCTGGCTGGCGGCAATGCGGGTATCGTATTGGGCACAGCGCTTGCCGTGAAAATGGTCGCTTACGTGGTTTTCGCCCCCATCGTGGGCGGGCTTGCCCATCGGCTGCCAAGAAAACGACTTCTCATATCGTTCGACATCATCCGTGCCCTGATTGTTCTTGCTATGCCGTTTGTGCAGACCATATGGCACATATATGCTCTTATCTTTCTGCTTAACTTATTTTCGGCCGGTTTCAAGCCGGTTTTTCAAGCAACGATTCCGGATATTCTGCCCGACGAACGCAAATACACACGCGCCCTATCCCTATCCCGGCTTGCCTATGACCTGGACAATTTGTTGAGTCCGCTCCTCGCCGGCTTGGCGCTCCTTTTTCTGACCTACACCTCGTTGTTCGTGGCAAATTCGATCGCGTTTTTGGTCTCGGCGGTTCTCATTTCCGTAACGCTGGTACCCAAGGCTGCACATGTCGACAGATTGGGCAACATATGGGATGAGATCAGCTTTGGTCTTCGGTCTTATCTGAAGACACCGCGTCTTAGGGGATTGCTGGTGCTTTATCTCGGTGTCGCCAGCGCCAGCGCTATGGTTATCGTCAACACCGTGGTGTATGTGCGGGTCAATCTTGGCGGCTCGGAAGCGGATACCGCCCTGGCATTGGCCGCCGCGGGCGGCGGGTCCATGATTGCCGCTCTAAGCGTGCCGTGGCTCCTGGATCATATCTCCGACCGACCCGTCATGTTGAGTGGGGCTGTTATAATGGCTGTCGGACTGCTTTTGGCGGCAAGCGGACCCCAGCTTTCAGGCCTGCTTCTGGTATGGTTTGTGGTCGGATTTGGCTGGTCGTTGGTACAAACCCCGGCCGGACGCGTGATCAACCACTCCGCTGCCCCGGCCGATCGGTCGGCCTATTTTTCTGCGCAATTTTCATTATCCCATGCCTGCTGGCTGTTGGCCTATCCGGTCGCGGGATTCATGGGCGCGACGTTTGGCATCGAAACCACCAGTCTCATTATGGGTCTCGCCACACTGGTTTTCACTCTATTGGCGGCTGTGCTTTGGCCGTCGGAAGTTACGCATGTTCTCGAACATGATCATCACACGGCGAACCATAACCACTCGCACGACCACGACGATCATCATCGGCATGACCATGACGGCAAAGATCCCCAAGAACCCCACACCCACACCCATCAACATGAACCCCTACGGCACGCCCACTGGTTTTATGTGGACGATCATCACCAGATCTGGCCAGAACCCCTGAAATAAAGGCGGGCTAGACCACGTTCACAATTCATTGAGTCAGGGAACGGGGGTCTAGATTTGTTGTTGGTCGCGCATTCGAACCCAAAAACCGCGTACACTTTTTGTGAATGCGCTCTAGTGATCGTGGCCGTGAGGTCGCGCGGCGAAGCTATCGGCGCGGATTTGAATCTCATCGGCCTGAAAAAAGCCCTTATGGGCCAGCAATCGTTCGAACGCTGCCGCCCACCGCTCATAATAGCTCCAGTCTTCTTCGGCATGATCCGCCCCATCCCAAATCCGGATTTCGTCGATCAATAACTGCCGAAACTCCTCCCAATCGAACATCCCCGCTTCATGCATCGCCATGGTGATGCCGAACAATCGGCTTTCCCAGGGTTCTTCAAACACAAGCTCACCGTTCGAACGAGGCGGAGCCGCCGGTCCTTCCGTATCAAGAACATCTGCTGGATTTTGGTCGGCCATTTTGAACGCCTCCCATCTAACCCTTATCAGGCAAAGTTACATTGGCGACGCCAATCATTGCGTCGCGCATGATGAGTGGAATAAGTTCTTCCTCAGAAAGGGATTCGGAGCCGGCGGGCCGCTGGGGCAAAATCATGTATCGAATTTCGGCACTGCTATCCCACACACGAATCGTGACGTCGTCCGCAAGGTCGACACCCATTTCGGCAAGAACCTTGCGCGGTTCGCGCACGACACGCGCGCGATAGGCCGGCGATTTGTACCAAGTGGGGGGCAGGCCCAAAACGGACCACGGATAGCAAGAGCACAAGGAGCAGACCACCACATTGTGCTCCTTCGGCGTATTTTCGATCACTTGCACATTATCGCCTACAGTTATGCCCAGCTCGCTGATCGCCGCCGCCGCATCCTGCAAAAGCCGGGACTTGAAATCGGGATCGATCCAGGCGCGTGCGACCGCCTTGGCGCCGTTTAGTGGGCCCACATCTTGCTCGAAATGCTGAATCACTCTGTCTACCGCAACCGGATTGATTAGCCCCCTCTCTTCCAATAGGGATTCAAGCGCTTCAACTCTCAGAGAAATTTCAGGTGTTCCGTGTTCGTGTATGGTTTTCATGATCTATCCTCCGGCGTGTTCCAGAGCACGTTCGCTTTATTTGGAATCGCGAAAACGCTCTAAGTCCTTATTTTATCACCCATTCGGACGGAAAACCGGGTCCACTTTTCCTGAATGCGCTCTAGCTCACGCGGCCTCTAGGTAACTTTCGAAAAGATCGAGACGCAGAACCGTCCCCGGTTCCGCCGTGTCGCCCCATAGTTCCGCGCCGTCAAACTCGACCGAATAGACATATTGGGGATTCTCGCCTTGCTCATGGGCAATCGTGTCGGCAAACACCATGGCCGGATGAACTTTCTTGATCACGCCGCGACGGCACCGCGCATAGGCCGGTAACCGTGTGTGCCCCGCCGGCTGATGATTGCGCGTGATGATCGCCTGGCCTTCGCCATAACGCGGCGGATGATCAACCTCACGAACAGCGTCTATGCCGCGCAACGGACGACGTTGAGGAGGTGGTGCGTCGCCATCCGCCACTTTTTGGACGGCCGCGCCATTCATATAATCCTCAAGCTCTCCTTCCGCCAGAACATCCTCTTCCTTAAGCATCATTTCGAATGTCGCAAGCCAACGGCCAAAATAACCATTTTGAAAATAGCTGACCGGATCCAACCGCTCCGACCGGTGCCGCGCCGCGTCGACATTCGGTCCACGCCGCCCACCGAACGTCAAACACATGCCGAACACCCGGCCCTCCCAACGTTCGTGGAAGACGGGTTCATCCTGTTCGACCTCAACTTTGCCAAAACCGTGTAAACCACCTAGATCATGAATGCCGTTCATGGCATCACCTCTTCAAATTCCAGGTCTTAGGGTCTTTCCGGTTTTGATGGAATCAAAACCTAACCCTAAGTTGTTGTTTTGTCGTGTTTCCGGACGGAAAACCGGTGTCCGTTCATCCCTTCAATCGATCCACCGGATCGATTGACCTTGGCAAGGTCGGTCTTCACTCCTGGAAACACTCTAGAGCACGTTCACAAAAGATGGAATCACTAACGTGCTCTAGGTCTTTGTTTTGTCGCGCATTCGAACCCAAAAACCGCGTACACTTTTTGTGAATGCACTCTAGATCTCCAATTATATGACATACATTGCCCGATCGACCAAGCCGCCGATCACTCCTGCAACCGGGACAAAAGAAAGGAAGCCGCTTGTTGTGGTGACGCGCCATCGAGATCGACCCGGCGATTGGCTTCGCGCATCAACTCATCATCGATCGCGTTGATCAAGGGCGTCAATGTTTCGATAAGATTCGAGGATTCCGCCGCTTGGGGGGACAACATGAGTATGGCATCATAGGGCGGAAAAGCCTGGGCCGGATCGTGCAATGTGACCAAATCATAAGCCGAAATGCGCCCATCTGTTGTATAGGCACCGATCACATCCACCTCGCCGTCGCGCACGGCTCCGTACATAAAGGTCGAATCCATACCCCGCGTCGACATAGCGCCCAGTCGGTAAATATCGCGCACACGAATCCATTCCGGCCGGCTAAAAAACTCCGGGTCCCCGCCAATCGAGAGGCGGTCCGCATGGCGAGCTAAATCATTTATGGATCGGATAGAAAGTTTTCTTGCGACGTCGCGACGCATGGCAAACCCATAAGCATTTTCGAAACCGAGCCGCCCAAGAACCAGGACCTTGTGATTGGTAAGCAGATAGGAAGCCACATCTATGAACATGGCGGATCGCGCTATGGGTTCCCCTTGCTTCATAATCGTCGTCCAAATCGTGCCGGTATAATCCACATAGAGATCGACCTGGTTGTTGCGCAACGCATCAAAAAGAATGGTCGATCCCATATTCTGGATTGTTTCGACGGTCGCCCCTTGAGCTTCCAATTGCCGTTTTAAAACCTGCGCTAAAATAAACTGCTCGGTAAAAGTTTTCGCACCGACCGTAGGGCGCACGCCCACGAGGGATAACGGCTGATCGGACGGCGCTTCAATCGGCAGCTCAACCGTGCCGTTAGATATCGGCAAGACGCGGGCGCGTTGTTGAAACATCATGGGCGCCAGCCCGCCGACCAGCACAATGACCAGCCCCAACCCCGCAGCCCAACCGAGATTCTTGCGCCGTTCGCGCGCTGCCTGTTCAGCCAGGCGAATGAGTTGATCGAGCACAATCGCCAACATCGCAGCAAATACACAACCGAACAGAAGCGAAACCGAGTTGCGGGTTTGCAGGCCCGTAAAGATATAATTGCCAAGGCTCGGCGCGCCCACTAGGGTCGAAAGCGTTGTCGTTCCTACAACCCAAACTGTGGCGGTGCGAATGCCCGCAATAATGACCGGAGCGGCAAGCGGCAGCTCGACCCGGAACAATCGTTGCCGATCGGTCATGCCGACGCCTTGCGCCGCTTCGACCATGGCGGGATCCACTTCGCCGATTCCGGTGACGGTATTTCTTAAAATGGGCAGGATGCTATAGAGCATCAGCGCCAGAAAGGCCGGTAGAAAGCCAATCATGCCACCGAGAATAGGCACCATCAGAGCAAGCAGTGCCATACTCGGAATGGTTTGAACAAGACTTGCCAGTGTTAACACCGGTCCGCTCCAACGACTTGATCGGGAGGCCAATACACCTAAAGGAATGCTGATAAGAATGCCGACAGCAAGCGCACTCATCGATAACAACAGATGGCCGCCCAAGAGCTGCGGCAACTCGTTGATGCGTTCTTGTAGATTAATCCCCATGGAATGAAGTCCGTCCGTCGCCCGGCTTTTTCAACAGATGTTCGAGCCGTTCTACCTGGCGCAGCGGTGTACTCATAAGAGAAGAGATGTAAGCATCTTTGGGAGAGGTTAGCAGATCGCGCGGCGATCCCTCTTGGACAATCCGGCCATATCGCATCACGATGATTCGGTCGGCCAGCAACAAAGCCTCGGTCATATCGTGAGTCACCAGTACCGCCGTCAGGTTCAAATCTTTTTGAATTTGCTTGAATTCTTTTTGCAGCGCGTCGCGGGTCAGCGGGTCCAACGCACCAAATGGTTCGTCCAACAACATAATGGACGGGCCGCCGGCAAGGGCGCGTGCGAAGCCCACTCGCTGTTGCTGACCCCCTGACAGTTCTTCCGGCAAGCGATGTTTAAACTGATCTGGAGGCAGATGAACCAGTTCAAGCAATCTATCCACTTGCGCGTCAGTGCGCTGCCGGTCCCAACCGAGAAGTTGCGGCGTCACGCCGACATTTTCTCCGACGGTCAAATGCGGGAATAGTCCAATGCCTTGAAAGACGTATCCAATGGAGCGCCGTAAACTGACCGCATCGATTGATTGTGCGTTCCGGCCATTGACGAAAATCGTACCCGAACTCGGCTCAATGAGTCGATTGATCATTTTGAGAGTTGTGGTTTTACCACAGCCCGATTCACCAAGCAGCACGACCAATTCACCAGCACGCGCGACAAGGTTGACCTTATCCACTGCAACGACGTCATTGTCGTAGGTTTTGCAAAGATTATCGAGCTTAAGAACCATGTCACTGCGCCGCCAAAAGAAATGGCATAAAAACCATCACCACTAGGGTAATGACGATCATACCAATAATGTTGAGTAAAAATCCCGCCCGTATCATCTGCGGTATGGTGACATGACCGGAACCGAACACGATAGCATTGGGCGGCGTCGCTACCGGCAACATGAAGGCGCATGACGCGGCAAGCACCGCCGGGGCGGCCAATTGAAGAGGTGGTAAACCGATTTGTACGGCAATGGCCGCAACAACCGGAAGAAAAGCAGCAGTGGTTGCGGTGTTGCTGGTCAGTTCGGTCAAGAAGATCACCAATCCGACGACGCCCATAACAATAACGATAGCCGGGAACGCACCGAGCGCCGATAATCCACCGCCCAGCCAAGCCGCCAAGCCGGTGGTATTGATCGCATTGGCTAGACTCAAACCGCCGCCAAACAGGATCAAGATATCCCAAGGGGCCCGTTTGGCCCAATCCCAATTGAGCAGGAAATCACGTTTGCCCGTCCCGGCAGGTGTCATGAACATCATCAGTGCACCGAATATGGCAATACCTGTATCCGATAATTGTGGCAAGCCCAGAGCGCCTGCCAGCACGGGGCGGAACACCCATAACAGGGCGGTCATCACAAAGATGGCCGCAACCCTTTTTTCAGGCACACTTATCGCGCCAAGTTTTTGTATCTCTTCGGCAATCAAAAGTGCGACGGCTTCACCTCTATCGGCCTGATGAGGAATCCGATGAGCGAGCAACAACCAGGCCAGCGCCAGCATGATGATGCTGGTGGGCACACCTAACAACATCCACTTAGCGAAGCCCAATTCAATGTTGTAGGTCTGTTCCAAAAAGCCGGCCAAGAGCGCATTGGGCGGCGTGCCGACAAGGGTCGCAAGACCGCCGATTGAGGCGCTATAGGCAATACCGAGCATTATCACGAGGGGGAAGCCGTGAAAGACACCTGTGGATTCCGATTTGTTGTCGCTTATCAAAGGAATCACCGCCAGCGCCACGGGCAGCATCATAATGGTGGTCGCCGTATTGCTCACCCACATGCTTAAAAAGGCCGTGACAGCCATAAAACCGCCAAGCAACGCACGGGGTCCGGTGCCGACACGGGCCAGAAAATAAAGCGCCAACCGCCGGTGAAGCGACCATCGCTCGACGGCAAGGGCAATCAAAAAACCGCCAAGGAAAAGATAGATAAGCGGATTCGAATAGGGGGCGGCGGCGCCACGTATGTCGGTAATCCCCAATATGGGCAACAGCACTAAGGGAATCAAAGCCGTTGCCGCCACCGGCAAAGCTTCGCTGGCCCACCATATAGCCATAAGAATGGCCATTGCCGCCGTCCGCCACGCCAAAGGATCGAGCCCATTGGGCGTTGGAGCCAACAGCACCGCAATAGCCGCCACCGGCCCCAATATGAATCCGATATGTTGAAGCTGCCGAAAATCCATGTGCCGGTGTGTCTGACTTTGAGGACTCATAAGGAAGACTTTTATTGATTTAGGGTCTTTCCGGTTTTGATGGAATCAAAACCTGACCCTAAGTTGTTGTTTTGTCGTGTTTCCGGACGGAAAACCGGTGGCCACTTTTCCTGGAAACACTCTAGGCCCGAACCGAAAAGACGGGTGTAACAATCCGAATGGGCGACAAACAAGGACTTAAAGCACGTTAGCAATTCCGAATAAAGTGAACCTACTCTATATAAAATCAAGTGGAGAAGAATGCCAACATGGCCGCCGACTTCCCGGATTTTCGCCGGCAAGTTCGCCAACGGGAACAAATGAAAGTGACCCAAGGTAAGGTACGTCCCCTCGCGTCAGCGAAAGTCACGATGGCAATCGTTGAGCCACACCCCGCAGGATTATCCCGACATTAGC
>SMXP01000150.1 GCA_004356335.1 Alphaproteobacteria bacterium
GATGCGGGCGACTTTTATTGCAATGCTCTCTTTTACTATGGCCTGCGGATATGCCGCGAGACATCCAGGCGTATGGCCTTTGTTCACTTGCCGCACAACGTGAATATGGCAGAGGTTCACAAGGCCGTCACAGCTATCCTTGAGCAACGCTCTAGAACGGCTGGGTGATTCCAAGAAAGGCTAAAATCAAGAGCAGCGCGTAAAGCACCAGAACAATAAAACAGGTTCTATTGATCGTCTGCCCAATGATTTGTTCGAGCTCCGGCGATGAGCCCTCGGTGGCCAGTCGCGTGAAGGCGGGGACGATGGGCGCGAAGAACCAATCGATTCCAATGCCGCAGGCGGCGATCAGTCCAAATAAAATAATCTTTACCGACAACCACGCCGTGACAAAGGGCCAGCCTGTAACGAGAGAATAGCAGCCGATACCGACCATCACCACCAATAAGACACCTTGCCAATACAGGAGAATGCGAGCGAGGCGCGCGGCGA
This sequence comes from Alphaproteobacteria bacterium, assembly GCA_004356335.1. GTDB lineage: Bacteria > Pseudomonadota > Alphaproteobacteria > SMXP01 > SMXP01 > SMXP01. Next base: position 493 of record SMXP01000150.1, read on the forward strand.
TTGGTTTGTCCCCGCGTAAAAATACAGTCATAATTGCTGCCAGCCAAAGGGCCGCCGCGATCCATGTGACCAGGAATACCCAGGGGGCGACATCGACCAGGCCGATTTGTGCGCTCATATGCAGGCCGACCGGGAACATCAAGGCAAAGGCCGCGCGCGGCGTCACGTCGATATACAAGGCAAATTTCAACATGACGGCGCGTTGATCGAAAGTATAGCCGGCGTTCTTGGCGCCGCGGGCCAAAAGAAACACACCTAAGTCGGCACCCAGCCAATAGACCAGTAATAGAATGTGGGCAAACACCCAAATGCCGTAGGAATCCATCAGAATGTGTTGCCTTTCAAGTCTTCGTGCCCCATCACGCCCTATTTATTTTTTTGAACGACCCTGAACAGATTGGCAAGGTCTTCATGCCGTCGCGCTGCGCGTGCTGCACTCACCTGTTCCGTCGCTTGGTAAGCCTCGATGTCGGCCTGTGACACGGAACCCTTTTGCTCGAGAATTCGTTCTACCGTGTCCAGTCTGTCCCGAGTGACGCTCAATTGAACGTGCAGTTCAATCATCATGGCAAACAATTGATCGATGGCCGGATCATCGTAGAAATGGGGTCGCTCGCCGCGAAACGCCGCATCCAAGACCTCTTGCTCGTTCATGACCATTTTGGTTTCTCCGATTGGTAATGGCTTGCCCCGGCGTTTTCGATGCGCCATTTTATTTGGTTGGCTGAATTGAGGAACGATTTTGCCGCTGACGCCGTAGAAAATTTTATTTTATGCGCCGTTCCGAAATGAGGGTACGCTGGATCAATTCGTCGTTTTGGAACCAATGCCACGTTCGGTTGCGTATTTTATCGTCCCGGCTAATTTGAATCATTTCATAGAGATAAGAATGGGGCGCGTCTCTGCGCGACCAGGTCACCATCAGCGACCGGTCATCGATCTCCCACACGCTGCCGACGATGCGGTCATTGTTCAACCAGATGCGCCCGTCCTTATAGGTCGCCGGAAAATGTAGCTCTTCTTTCTTACCGTCGCTCCAGCGATACCGATTGATTTGATAATAGGGATAATTTCCATCGGTCGGGAACATGCAGCTCAAAAGAGACTCGTGGCGGTCAAACACTCGGCCCGAAGGGTCGATGTGAATATATTCGCCCTCCCAGTCCCCTTCGTGGCGCGCCAGAATGGGCATCTCGCGCCTCAGATCGATGAGCTTCCGCCGGAACATCTTGTCAGCCTCTTGGTCTCTTGCAGCTTGCCGAATTCGGCCGGCCGCGTCTTCACCTGATGGATAGCCGCCGCCAATCGGCCTAAAAGCATAGCAGCATTTGAGCCCATTCACATAGTGCCTAACGAAAGGAAATCCCATGGCCGAGGACGCGGTTCGGGGTCGAAAAACAGCGGCCTATCGCCCATATAATCCTGAACCGACCGGGCAAGCGCAATGCTCTCAACTGGGAGATGTGGCGCCGGCTGGCCGCCGGTGCACATATTCTTCACGTCTTGGGCGTTTGCTATTCTGCAAAGAAGGCCTGAAGACCGGTTTGCGCCCGTCCTAGAATGAGCGCGTGTATGTCGTGGGTTCCCTCGTAGGTATTGACCGTCTCCAAATTCATCATATGACGAATGACATGATATTCATCGGCAATACCGTTAGCGCCATGCATGTCCCGTGCGACCCGCGCGATGTCTAAAGCCTTACCGCAATTGTTGCGCTTCATCAGAGAGATGGCCTCCGGCGACCCGTTTCCCCCGTCGAGCAAACGTCCTAATTGCAGACAGCCTTGTAGGCCCAATGTGATCTCGGTCTGCATGTCGGCGAGCTTCTTTTGGATCAGCTGGTTGGCGGCAAGGGGACGTCCGAATTGTTTGCGATCGAGGACATATTGGCGCGCCGCGTGCCAACAAAATTCAGCGGCCCCCATAACGCCCCACGAAATACCGTAACGCGCTATGTTGAGACAACCGAACGGCCCTTTCAATCCGGTGACGTCGGGGAAAATATTTTCCTCCGGCACAAAGCAATCCTCGAACACGATTTCGCCGGTGATGGAAATGCGCAAGGAAAATTTGCCTTCGATTTTAGGTGTCGAGAAGCCTTTTGAGTCTCGTTCAACAATGAAGCCACGGATTATCCCGTCGAGCTTGGCCCACACAATTGCAAGATCGGCGATGGGCGCGTGCGAAATCCATGCCTTTGCGCCGTTGAGCACATAGCCGCCATCGACCCTTGTTGCATTTGTCGTCATTCCCCCGGGATCGGAGCCATGATCCGGTTCGGTGAGGGCGAAACAACCGACCAGTTCGCCGGTTGCCAGTTTGGGCAAATATTTGCGCCGGTGGACCGGCGTGCCATATGTGTAAATGGGATGCATGACGAGCGCACTCTGCACGCTCATGGCCGACCGATAACTTGAATCAACCCGTTCGATTTCTCTGGCGATGAGTCCGTAGACCACATGGTTGACGCCGCCGCCGCCGAATTCTTGCGGCAGCATGCTGCCGAGAAATCCCATCTCGCCCATTTCATTGAGGATTTCACGGTGAAAGATTTCCTTGCGGTTGGCCTCCACCACGCGCGGCATTAGCTTGTCTTGAGCATAAGCGCGGGCCGAGTCGCGAGCCATCCGTTCATCATCGGTCAATTGTTGTTCCAGCAATAAAGGGTCGTCCCATTGGAAGGGTCCGTATTTCGGTAAGGGGGTGACAACGTCTTGTGCGGCCATGGGGGCGATCCTCTTAGACTTTGCTTATTGTCGGTCGGCTTGCTGTCCGTTCGATCTTGTCGTTTTACTTATGGATAGGCTTGGTTAGCATCGCCATCGTGTTCGGCACGAAAACGTCTCCGGCTGGCGTTCTTTAAGTCGAGGCCCCCATAGTGTACAATATTTAATGGCAATGACCTATGGAGACTTAATCCCGAAACAGGAATTTTTGGCTATAATTGGTGCCGCCATGCACGGTTGTTCCTTTGGTGCCCGTGGGATCCTGAATCGACACGTCAAATGAATGAGGAGGTTTTGGTGGCACAGACCCTTGTCCAAAAAATTATTGCGCGGGCGTCGGGCCAATCCCATGTGGCGCCCGGGGCCATGGTGAGCTGCAAAATCGATCTCGTCATGGCGCATGACGGCAGTGGACCGCAGCGCTGGGCGTCGCAGCTCAAAGAACTCAATGCGGAAGTTTGGGATACATCCAAGATCGTGCTCATTACGGATCACTACGTGCCGCCGGCGGATCAGGAAAGCGCCGCGATCCTGAAACTGACACGGGATTTCGCTAAAGCCCATGGCATCTACCAATTCCACGACATGCAGGGCATTTGCCATGTGGTGTTGCCCGAATATGGCTATCTCAAGCCCGGCATGTTTGCTTGCGGCGGCGATTCCCATTCGCCCACCGGCGGCGCGTTCGGATGCTATATGGCGGGCTATGGCTGGACCGACATTGCCGCCATGGTGATTACCGGCGACACATGGACGATCGTGCCCGAAACGATCCGCGTCAATCTATCCGGCGGATTTGCCGACTGTGTGGCGGCGAAGGATGTGATGTTGTTGCTATGCCGCGAACTGGGCATGGATAACAGTTTTAAGGTGGTTGAATATGGCGGCGGCTTGGTCGCCGATCTTTCCGTGCAAGAACGTATGGTGCTGACCAATATGGCGGCGGAATTGGGTTGTGAAACGGGAATCATAGAAGCCGATCAAAAAACACTGGATCATATTCGCGCCCATGGCGGCCATGTAGATGACGACGCCCTTGAATGGCGCAGCGACCGGGATGCGCCCTATGAGGCGGTCCATGATTTCCATATCTCGACGCTGGAACCGCAAGTGGCGGCACCCCATTCGCCGTCCAATAGCGGTCCCGTGAGCGCTCATGTGGGTCAACGGATCGACCAATGCTATATCGGGGCGTGCACCGGGGCGAAGTTGGAAGACTTGCACATGGCGGCGCGCATCTTGAAAGGGCGGCAGGTGTCGCCGGAGACGCGGCTCCTGGTGGCGCCGGCCTCGGCCCTCACCACAAAACATGCTGTCGCCGACGGCACGTTGCAAATACTCCTGGAAGCGGGGGTGGTGATGTTGCCGACCGGCTGCGGCGCCTGCGCCGGTCTGGGTGCCGGTGTGTTGGCGGCGGGGGAAGTGTGCATGTCGTCGACCAACCGCAACTTCAAAGGCCGCATGGGCCATAAGGATTCCGATGTTTATTTGGGCTCGCCCTATACGGTGGCGGCGACCGCCGTTGCCGGTCGCATTGCCGATCCCCGTGAGATTCTGGCGGACGCGCCGGCCCATCCACAAGGGGCCGTGTCATGACCGGGCGGGCGTGGGTGTATGGCGACGAGATCAATACGGATCTTTTGGCGCCCGGTTATTGTCTGCGCTTGCCCATTGAGGAACTGGCGCCCCATTGTCTGGAGGCGTTGGACCCGGACTTTGCCGGCGGCGTGCGACAAGGCGATATTTTTGTCGCCGGCGATAATTTGGGATTGGGCTCGGCGCGCGAACATGCGCCCGGTGCCCTCTTGACGCTCGGCATCAAAGTCGTTTTGGCTAAATCCTTCGCCCGCATTTTTTATCGAAACGCGATCAATCTTGGTCTGCCCGCCTTGTTCTTTGCCCATGCGCACGAGATTACTATGGGTGACGAGATGGACGTGGATCCGGTGGCGGGCATGGTGCGCAATGTGACCACCGGCAAGCAATACCAAGTCAACTCGATCCCGCCCCATTTGATGGCGATCATAGAGGATGGCGGCTTGATGGCTCATTTGAAGAAAAGGCTTGCATCATGACCCCTGCGTCAAAACTGCGGCAGCTGCTGGCTCAAGACGAACCCGTCGTGGCGCCCGGCTGTTTCGATGCGCTGTCGGCGCACATGATCGAGCAAGCGGGTTTTGATTGTGTTTATTTGTCGGGTGCCGGCATTGCCATCAGTAAACTGGGGCGGCCGGATATTGGCTTGGTCAGCATGGCCGAAGTGGCCGATACGATTTGCACCATTCGCGATCGCATCAGCGGGCCGTTAGTGGTCGACGGCGATACGGGCTACGGCAATGCGCTCAACGTCAAGCGGACGGTGCGGTTGTTCGAGCGCATGGGCGCTTCGGCCATTCAATTGGAAGATCAAGTGACGCCCAAAAGATGCGGTCATTTCGACGGCAAAGAACTGATCCCGACGGAAGAAATGGTGGGCAAGGTCAAAGCGGCGTGCGATGCCCGCGCCGACCACGACACCATCATCTTGGCACGGACCGATGCCATTGCGGTGGAAGGTTTGGAAGGCGCCTTGGCGCGCGGCCATGCTTATGTCGAGGCGGGGGCCGA
>SMXP01000151.1 GCA_004356335.1 Alphaproteobacteria bacterium
ACTCGCATCAGCCAGTGCGACGGAGAGAGCGGAAACAACAACGTTTCAAATCACCGGGTTCTGCCCAACGCTTCCTGAACATCCAATCCGCCGTATACAACACCTTCTACGTCCAGCGCCATTTACTCAACAGACTCACGTTCAAGCGACTTCGCGCCGACGCGTTCAATGTATGGGAAAGCGCGAGCGTGGCAACCTGAAAAGGAATCAATGCGGTCCCTTATGGGCACCCCGATTAACGTGACAACGCCATTATACCAAGCATAGAACGTCTATCTGGGAATGCACAATTGAGGACAGATCCTGTAATATTTATAATGTTGACATTTTTAATGACATTGCGCAGGCTCATTATTCCAAATCACGGATGGGCATGGGATGGCAGACCCTAATCTAACCGACGATGATGACCCTCTGGCCGAAATTCACGCGGTCCGGAGTGAGACCTTGGGCACTTTGGCTTTGCGCCAAATTCGCCGCATGATTTTGAGCGGGGAATTGCGTCCCGGTGATAAGGTCAACGAAGTTAGCATTTCCAAGATCTTGGGTGTGAGCCGGGGGCCCGTCCGCGAAGCCTGCCGCCAGTTGGTGCAGGCCGGCCTTCTCGAGGCACAGGTTCAGCGTGGTACCTTTGTCAAAAAGATCTCCTTCGAAGAGGTTGAAGTTCTCTATGAAATTCGGATTGCGCTTTACGGACTAGCCGGCCGGCTTCTGGCGCCGCGGATCGGCGACGCCGAAATTGCCGGACTGGAAGACATCATCGCCAGGATAGAAGAGGCCTACCAGTCGGGTCGTATGGCGGCCCATTATCCGTTGAGCTCCGAAATGCACGAGTGCCTGCTCGATGCAGCCGGCAATCAAAAGTTAAAAGAAGCCTTTTTCGACTGTTGGCACCAAGTTCGGCTGTTTCGGCTGGGGCAGTTGCCGCGGGATAACAGTTTTTCCGAGATGGCGACGAAAATGTTTCGTGAAGCTTTGGACGGGCGAAAAGCCACGCTTGAGGCCATAAGGTCACGCGATCCAGAAATCATTGGCAAGGCGATGAAGGACCTTGCCTCGGCATCATGGGAGCGGACGCGGCGTTATTATTTATTGGCTCAAGAAAACACAGACTATCTTCAAGATCAAACTGCTTAAGACGGTCAACTAGGGACGGAGTATTTAGATGGTCGAATATACCTGGGGTTTTATCGATTTACCGGAGCGCGAGGGAAAACCTCGAAAAGCCGGTATGAGCATGGTTCACGATCCAGGCTACAGTGTGAGCCAGTTTGAAACATTCATCGAGCCTGTCGAGCCATTCCTGGATTACATAAAATTCAGGAGCCTCAATCCCAGGCTTTATCCCGAAACCCAATACTTTGAAAAAATTGAGATTTGCAAGCGCAATAACATCAAGGTGATTTTGGGCGGTAACGTCGGCGAAATGGCGTGGTACCAGGGTAAATGGGAAACCCTTTGCGACTATTGCAAAAAACATGGCTGGGACACTTTCGAAGTTTCGGCCACCTATGCGCCTCTGACGATGGAAGAAAAGGACCGAATGATAAAGCACTGCCTCGGAATGGGGTTTGAAGTGATTTATGAATGGGGCCTGAAACATCCCGAACAGCCGTTGGACCCGAATGTCGCCGCCGACGAAATCAACCATTTTCTGGATTTAGGCGTTCGCCTTGTCATCCTTGAGGAAGGCGAAATTGATCTTTTGATCGGCAAGGATGGGAGCGGCGCTTATGCCGATAGGCTGGCCGACCTATTCGATAAAGTTGGGATCGGCAACGTCATGGTGGAGGCCACCGAGATGGGACAGTTGGCGTGGCTTCTGAAGACGTTCGGCCCCAATGTTTGTATCGGAAACCTTTCGTTCGAACAGCTCACCAACATCGAACCTCTACGCAATGGGATCGGCAGACTGGTCGATTTCAAGGCTTATGACAAATACCGGTAAGACAATTTTGACGGAAAATTGTGGTGTGCTGCACCTAAACAGAGAGACCAAGGGAGGTCTAAAATGACTAGACAAGCTTCGATAAAATCATGTGCCATGGTTGCTGCCGGTTTGGTAGCGACATTGTTAATCGCCCCGGCTCCGGCGGTTGCCGAAGTTAATTTCGCGGGCAAGAAAATTCAGATTGTTGTGCCGGCTAAAGAAGGTGGGGGACTTGACCGGTACGCCCGCTTGTTGGCGCCGTTTTTCCAAAAATACCTGCCCGGCAACCCAACCGTATTGGTCTTCAACAAGCCGGGCGGCGGTACGGTAAAAGGATCCAACTGGTTTCAAAGAAAAGCCAAACCCGATGGATTGATCGCCATGGGCGTAACCACGTCCGTGCATACATCGTTCGTGTTTGGCGGCAAAAAGGTCAAGTATGACGAACTCGGCTGGCGATCTGTTATCATCTCGCCTTTGGGAACCGTGTTTTACGCCCGTACGGATACCGGCGTCAAAGGCAAGGACCCGGTCGCCGACGTGAAAGTCCTCCAGGCCGGCAAGTGGATCACATCGGGAAAAACACCCAACTCGGCAGAACTGAGGATGTTCCTTGCCCTGGAAATGTTGGGCATCAAAAACGTAAAACCCGTATTCGGTATATCGACGGTAAAACGCCGCCAAGCCATTATTCGCGGAGAAATGCAAATTGGCATTGATTCCGCGGGAGCCTATATCGGCAAAGTGACGCGCTACGTTAAAAAGGGTTTGATCGTTCCCTGGATGACGCTTGGTTTTATAGAGCCTAGCGGAAAAATCGTACGCGATCCCTTGTTTCCGAAACTGCCGTCCTTCCCGGAAGTGTACCAAGCGGTTCACGGAAAGGCGCCATCGGGCAGGGACTGGCAGATGTTAAAGCACCTGTTCAATATGGGCGTTATGGCGTCGAAGGGGATCATGCTGCCAAAAGGGACGCCCGATGACGTCCTTGCGGCATGGATCAATGCCGCCAAAAAGGCGGTCAAGGATCCTGAACTGTTGAAACTCGCCAAGCGTGATATGGGCGGTTATCCCCACTCTTTCGGCGCCGAAGCCGATAAAGTTAAGGTCGATGCCGTCGGCGTTACGCCGGAATCCAAGGCGTGGATGAGAAACTGGATCGACAACGTCCTTAAGAAAAAATCGTAGGATCACCGGAAGGACCGGGCTCAAAAGGCATCGGTCCTTCCGTTCCTTCACATTATAGAAAATTTTCCTAATGGAAGATGCGGTTCTCAGTGCGATTGTGACCCTTCTCAGTCCGTCGCATCTGGCGTTTCTGTCGCTGGGAGTCGTTCTGGGACTTGTCGTCGGTATCCTGCCGGGGCTCGGCGGTACGGCGGGATTGGCATTGGTTCTACCGTTTGTCTTTGGAATGGAAGCGTCCCACGCCATCGCGGTGATGATCGGGCTGCAATCGGTCACCGCCACATCCGATACGTTTCCTGCCGTCCTCATGGGAATACCGGGCACATCCGGATCGCAAGCCACCGTGATGGACGGCTTCCCCATGTCGAAGCGGGGCGAGGGTGCCCGAGCCCTTAGCGCCGCATTCACATCGTCGCTGTTCGGCGGATTGTTCGGCGCGGCGGTGCTCTCCGTTGCCATATTCTTCGCCGAGCCGCTGATCATGGCCATCGGATTGAGCGAGCAACTCATGCTGGTGGTTCTTGCACTGGCGATGGTTGGCACCTTGACTGGGATCAGTCCGGCAAAAGGGATGGCGGCATGCTGCATCGGATTGATGATCGGCGCCTTTGGATCGGCTCCCGGTACGGGTGAGGTCCGGCTGACGTTTGATACGGAATACCTTCTCGATCCGGTCCAGATCGTGATCATGGGTCTTGCCATGTTCGCTATTCCGGAAATCATTGAACTAGTGAGGCGCGGCAAAACCATCTCAGAGACGGGAAAACTTGGCTCCGGCTGGCTCATCGGCATGCGCGATTGGGCCAGGAATTGGGGTCTGTCTCTGCGCTGCGCCGCCATCGGATGCCTGGTTGGAGCCCTGCCCGGGCTCGGCGGTACGGTGATCGACTGGATTGCCTATAGCCACGCCATTCAAACCACGTCAAACCGGGAAAGCTATGGAACCGGAGACGTTCGCGGCGTCATTGCACCCGAATCCGCCAACAACGCAAAAGAAGGTGGTGCACTCATCCCAACAATTTTGTTCGGCATCCCCGGTTCGGGAGGCATGGCCATCCTGTTGGGCGGATTTATCCTGGTCGGCATCGAACCGGGATTCGAAATGATTACGACGCAACTCGATCTTGTCTATATCATGATCTGGTCCATCGCCATCGCCAATATTGCCGGCGCCGGCACCTGCCTTATTCTTGCCCCGCAGATCGCAAAACTGACGACGATCCGCTACGCGCTGTTGGCGCCGTTCATGCTGGGACTGATATTTTTTGCGGCCTTTCAAGCGACCCGCGACTGGGGAGATTTAATTGCCTTGTTGGCGCTGGGCACCTTGGGCGTCTATATGAAGCGCTTTGGGTGGCCCCGGCCGGCGCTGCTGATTGGTTTCGTGCTCGCCGGTAAGGTTGAAAGCTCCATCAACGAAACCGTCAGCATTTACGGCTTTTCCTTTCTTCAGCGCCCGATCGTGATTGCTCTTCTTATCCTGACGATTATCGCCGTCGTGGCGGCTCTCCGGCTGAAGCCGTCGCAGCCGAAACTTACCGAAGACGGTGTGCACACAAACCGGGATCGCACGCCGCAGGTCGTTTTCTTTTTTGCCGTCGTCGGGTTTGCTTTGCTTATCTTATGGGATTCATTACAGCATGATTTCCAGACGGCACTCTTCCCGCGGGTCGTTGCCACCATAGGGTTGTTCTTCATGGCGCCCGTCGGCTTTCATCTTCTCACTAAAACAAATCCGCATACGGTGTTTTACGATTCCAAATGGACGGAAGAAAATGTAGCCGCCGAGCACGGAACAAACGAGTACTATCTCGGATGGCTGGTCGCCATGTTGGGCGTTTCGGCGCTGGTCGGTTTCGTTCTTGGAATAGCTATTTTTATCTATGCGTTTATGCGGCTGCGGGCGCGATCCTCCCATATGTATTGTACGATTGGCGCCGTTTCATTCGTGCTGTTCCTAGGGGTGCTCTCACATTTCCTGGTTCTGCAATATCCGCTTGGGTTTTTGCAGGACTATGTCGACCTGCCGTGGCCGCTCCAATAGATTCCGATCGATGAAGATATGAAACGGGTGGGAAGCAGAAGTCAGAGCCCGCCACCTTTGGTGTCTGCCTTTCTATTGAAAATGAGTGAAATCGACGACGCGGACGCCGCTGGGGGGGGCGGATGATGGCGGCTGTGGGTTCGTTCCTTCTCAACCGGCGTTGTCGAAATCCGGCTCCTCGCCGGGCGCCGGGGTGGCGCCGAAGCCGCCGCGCTCGACGACTGCGTTGCGCCCGCCGTTTTGTTCGACGATGGCGGCCTGGTCAGCCTTGGCTTGGCGGTCCACCGTTTCCGGGTCGCAGATGGCGCGCAGTTCGGCTTCCAGCTCCCGGCGCACTTCCGCGTGGCCCGGATGGACGCCCAGATCACGGCGTTCCCCGGGATCGTCACGGAGATTATAGAGTTGCGGCGCCAGGCCGACGTAATGGATGTACTTCCAGCGACCACGCCGGATCATAAAGGCGCCGGTGCAGGCGCCGGCGGCATGGTACTCGGAAAACACCACCCGCTCGGGGGCGTCGGGAGCATCGGCGAGATCCATCAAGGAACGCCCCGGCCGATCATTATCAGCGGGAACGATCCCCATGCTGTCCAAGACCGTCGGGTAGACGTCGATCAGGCTGACGGGGGTACGGCATTGGCGGCCACGAGCGATGCCCGGACCGGCCAGGATCGTGGGGACGCCGGCGGCCTCCTCCAGCAGGGTGGACTTCCCCCAGAGCCCTCGTTCGCCGATGTTGTCACCGTGATCGCTGACGTAGAGGACCCGCGTGGTCTCGGTCAGGCCAGCCGCCTCCAGGGTGTCCAGGATGCGGCCGATGTTGGCGTCGACGAAACTGACCAGTGCGTAGTAAGACGCCAACGCGATGCGGGTCCGCTCATCGGTGAAGTTGTCATAGACGAAGCAGCGCCGAAGCTCCGCCATCCAGGGGTGCTCCGGATCGTCGGCGGCCTTCGTCGGCATGAGGCCGCTGTCGGCGTAGAGGGTATAGAATTCCTCCGGCGCGATGAGCGGGAAGTGCGGCGCCACCTGGGAGACGAAGGCCGTCCAGGGTTTTTCCGGCGGCGGTTCGCGGCCGCGAGCGGCGATCCATTCGATCGCGGCTGCGGTGATCTCGCGGTCATAGGCGTTATAACTGGATTCACCGGGTCCGATGTTCAGGGCAAGATCCCGCACTTTCCAGCGGCGCGGCAGGGGTTCGCGCACGCAGCCCAGAATGTCGCCGACACCGTCCACCAGGTGCATGGGCAGTTCCTGAAAATCAAAACCCGTCGGGTCCTCGGCATTGCGGTAGTGCAGCTTACCGATGGATCCAACCCTGTTGCCGTTGGCCTGAAGGGCATGCCCCCAGGACGGCTGATCCCCCTTATAGGGCGTGGCGTTGTCCCAATGGCGGGTGGCGTGACCGTAGCGGCCGGTGGCGAAGGTGGCCCGCGCCGGCACACAGATGGGAACCGGCGTGTAGGCGTCGGTGAACAGGGTGCCCCGCGCTGCCAAGCGGTCCAGGTTGGGCGTCTTGACCAGCATGTTGCCATAACAGCCGAGCACTTTCCGGGTGTGCTCGTCGGACATGAGGATCAGCAGGTTGGCCGGTGTTGCCGTCATGTGAGGGGGGCTTCGACCTGTCCCAGCCGGGGCGATACTTTGGAATAACGAAATGGATTTTTCATACAAAGAGGCTACAAATCTCGACCTGCCAACTCAAGCGATTTCCATTCGCCAGTACCGGAAAATAAGGAACGGGGGGGCTTTGCGAGCCCGGTTTCAGATGAGGTTTAGGCGACGGCCTTTTTTCCAAGCGTGCCCTCGTTTTTGGCTTTCATCCAATTGACGAATCCACCGACGAGCATAACTTCCCGCTGCCGGGATGAGGCATCCAGCTTGCCGGTAAATTGAAAATCGCGGTTCTTGACAGTGACCGTAAAGTTATCGCCGCCGTCCTCTATGGTCTTACGGATATTCTCAACGTTAAGAATGTCACCGTTCTCTAATCTGTCATAGTCAGACGCCTCTTCGAACGTTAACGGCAAGACGGCCGAATTAATCAGGTTTTGCCAGTGAATGCGGGCAAAGTCTTTGGTGATCGCCAAGCGCAGGCCGAGATATTGAGGCGCCAGCGCCGCGTGTTCGCGGCTTGATCCTTGGCCGTAATTTTGCCCCGCGATGAGCGCATGCCAGTTCCCTTTTTCGGCTTCCCCAAGGGCGTGGGCGTAATACCCTTCATCAATAGCATCGAAGGAGAATTGGGCAATTTTCTGAACGTTGCTGCGGAAGGGAAGGGCCCTGGCCCCCGCCGGACTGATGGTGTCGGTGGAGATATCATCGCCCATTTTCAGGTAAACCGTAACCTCAAGGCTGTCAGAGATGGGCTCGATGATGGGAAGGGAAGCAATGTTTGGTCCTTTGACGATCTCTATTTTTCGGGCTTCTTCAAGGGAAAGAGGTGCTTCCATGGAACCCTTGATACGGGTTGGTTCCGTCGGCTCGGAGATATCGGGATAGGCAAGGCCCAGGTCCCGGGGGTCGGTAATAACCCCACGGATCGCCGACGCCGTTGCCGTTTCCGGGCTGCACAAATACACACGGTCATCGGCAACGCCGGATCGTCCGGGGAAGTTGCGGGGCGTGGTGCGTAGTGAATTCTGACCCGATGCCGGCGCCTGGCCCATCCCGATGCAACCGTTGCATCCGGTCTGATGAAGCCGCCCGCCGGCGGCAATCATCGACACGAGATCCCCACGGGAGGTGAGGTTGGTCAGGATGTTCCGGGTCGAAGGATTGATGTCATAGGAAACCCCCGGCGCGATCGCCTGTTCCTTGACCATCGCTGCCGAAATGGCGAAATCCCGGTATCCCGGATTGGCGGACGACCCGATATAGGCTTGAAAGATCGAATCACCGGCAACTTCGCGTACGGGGACGACGTTATCCGGACTGGACGGGGTGGCGATCAGCGGCTCTACGGATGACAAATCGATTTCATCGTGGTGCTCGTAGTCGGCCTTGTCATCCGCCCCAATCTCAACAAAGTCGTTTTCACGTCCTTGCTGACGGAGGAATTCAGCAACCCGATCGTCAGAGGGAAAAAGGCTTGTCGTGGCGCCCAGTTCGGCCCCCATATTGGCGACGACGTGACGATCCATGGCCGACAGACTGTCCAAGCCGGGACCGTAATATTCAATAATCTTTCCGATGCCGCCTTTCACCGTGTGGCGGCGCAGCATTTCCAGAATGATGTCCTTGGCGCTCACCCATTCAGACAGCGTGCCGGTGAGGCGGACCCCCATGACTTCCGGCATACGCAGGTACAGGGGTTCCCCTGCCAGAACGGAAGCGGCTTCGACGCTGCCGACTCCTATGCCAATCATTCCCATGGAACCCGCGGCCTGGGTATGGCTATCGGTGCCGACCAGGAGTTTGCCCGGAACCCCGAAATATTCCATGTGGACGGCATGGCTGATGCCGTTTCCCGGCATGCTGTAATACATCCCAAAGCGTCGGCAACACGACCGCAGGAATACATGGTCATCCGGATTGCGGAAGTCCGTCTGTAAGAGATTATGGTCGACGTATTGGCAGGCGAGATCGACCTTGATCCGGTCCGTATCCATAGCTTCCAGGACCTGCATGGTAAGGGTGCTGAGAGCGTCCTGCATGAGAACATGGTCCACGCTGAGCTGGATTTCTTCCCCCGCCTGCATGGTTCCGCCAACCAAGTGGCTGGTAATGAGTTTTTGGGCGAGGTTGCGGGGCGAGTTTTTTGACATGGTCTGGGAACCTTCTTCCAGTGCGTTTGTATATGCGTCAACGGACGGTGGGAGATTGGTTGAGAGGGGCGCATTATAGAGAATAGAACAGGCGCGTTATATCATTGCATGGAAGCTGTGCACGACCATGAAGACCAGTGACGTTACTGAGACGCTGAACCTCGCCTTGCAGGCATCTGGCTGCGACCAGGCCCATGTTGTGCACAAGCCCAGACTATTATCGGACAATGGCTCCAGGTACGTCTCTGGCGAACTGGCTGAATGGCTGGATAATAAGAAAATGGGGCACGTCAGGGGGGCGCCGTATCATCCGCAAACTCAGGGAAAGATCGAACGATGGCATCAGACCTTGAAGAACCGCATCCTGCTGGAAAACTACTTCTTCCCGGCCGACCTGGAAGCGCAGATTGAGGCGTTCGTCGATCATTACAATCACCGGCGCTACCACGAGAGCATCAACAATCTCACCCCCGCAGACGTCTACTTCGGGCGGGGCCAAGCCATTTTAAAACAACGTGAAAGGATCAAACGGAAAACGATGGAAAACCGGCGCTTGCAATACCGCAAATACGCCGCTTAATATCTTGAACCAGATGAGCCAGGTCCTCCTTTAGATCAGACCCTGGATTGTTCCAATTTATATGACGACGGACAATCCACGACCATGATGTGAACTGGCTGCCTTGGTCTGTATTGAAGATTTCCGGCGGCCCATAACGGCCCATCGCTTCTTCAAGAGCATCGACGCAGAACTGCA
>SMXP01000152.1 GCA_004356335.1 Alphaproteobacteria bacterium
TCTAGAGCGTTTCCGAACTTAACAGAATCGCGAAAATGCTCTAAGGGCCTCGCCATCGAGCGGCCTGCCGGCCATGAACCAGCCCCATCCAGGAAAAGGTCAGAATATAGTGGAGGGCAAACATCAGGCCCAGGCCAACCAAGACCGTGGCATTCCATTCCATATTCTCCATCCGGATCAGGGCGGGTGTATTCAAACTCGAATCGGCGGTGCTGACGAAAAGGGCCACATAGAAATTATTGCCCAGATGCATTCCGAAGGCATATTCGAGCCCATTTCCGCGCAACACCAGAAGGCCCAAATAAATCGCCAAAATGGCGTAAATGCCGATCACCCAGAATCCCCCTTCCAGCACTTCTCGATTGGTCAAATGCAGCGCCGTGAAGATACCGGCGGGCAACAACAACCGAACCCAAAAACTCCGGCTGAAATGGCCAATTGCTTGCATGAGATAGCCGCGGAAAAAGGCTTCCTCGGCCAAAACTTGCAGCGGCATAAGCACAACGATGGCGCCGCCAAGAATTAAGAATCTTAATGGGTCAAAGTGAATCTCGAAAGTTTCGCCGCTGATCGTAATGGCCAATACCAGCGATACCAGCGGCAAAAGCAACGCAAGACAAAGCGATACCCGAAAGCCCGTCCAGTTAAATCCCGCGCCGCTATAGAAAAGAGTTTGCCAGGGCCGCCCGTGAAGAAACCTCACCACAATTATCAAGCCGATCAAATAGGCGACAAACCCCCACATGACAGCGGCAAAGCCAATCGCCTGCATGATCGGACTGACATCTTCCGTTGAAGCCGACGGGTCGAGAATAAGCTCGAGCGTCCAATCGAGACCACCTGCCAGGAGCAGTTCGGCGGCCAGCCTCAGCAAACCCGTGCCAATTAGGACGACAAGCGGAAAGGCGATGACATAGAGCCATATCTCGTTGCGGCCCAACGAAGCCTGGTCAATAAACCGCAGATCTGTGCCGGCAATCCATGCCACGGATGGTGCCCCCCCTTACAGCGCATTCAGGAAAAGTGGGTACCGGTTTTCCGTCCGAATGCGCGACAAAACAAAGACTTAGAGCGCATTCAGGAAAAGCATGCCCCGGCGAAAGCCGGGGTGGGTACTGGTTTTCCGTCCGAATGCGCGACCCTGCCTTTTCCCCATTGCAAGGCCAATCTTAGCAGCCAACGGCTTTGGAACGCGAGACGCAAAAAAAGCGCCGCCCCTTTGTATGGAGACCTTCCTGACAACTGATCGGGGGGCAAGAGGGACTGTCAGGTCAATCATCCGGGGCGGCGCAAGTTGCAGGACGTTCTCGCATCTCGGGTAGTGGGGGACAGACGACCCAAGAGCTACGCCCAGCCTCAGGAGCTATCAATCATCAATTCGCCATCGATAAATTTCTTCAAACAAGTGCAATCTTTCAAATCTCGCTTCGCCGTTGAGCGCAAATATTCGGTCAACGCATCAGTCAAAATATCCTGGCTTGTCCGTGCGTCTTGGCAATAATCCATTTGGATGGCACGACGTGTCGCAATCCGACGGCAAGATGGCCCGGCAAAGTCGTCTTACCCGACCCGCTTTTTTGGGATGTAAATACGATGACATGCATCGAAGGCGACATGACTTACACCTCCCTAATCACAGAAAATCTACGCCGCTGCGGATCAATCGTCTTTACAGCGCATTCAGGAAAAGTGGCCCCCGGTTTGCCGTTTCGAGGAAACGCCAGCCAAAACAAAATACGCATGCCTCAGCCAGCGTTATAAAAACAATAAACGCATCACCTTAATTCGGCGTAAAAGAGAAAGCTCAAATTTTATCTGTTAAAGATGATTTTTGCCCGGTAACGGGAATTTTGACGCGCAATTTGGCGCGGGCGTTAACCCTATTGTCTTAAACTAGAGTTAAATTTTAGCCGGAAAGGGTTAACTTCTGTTCCGGACTCAGGAATGATCCAGCAATTCTTGCAGATTCCAGAATTGCAGCGTGCGGCGCGCGGTCTCCGAGTTGAGCCGATCGAACAAGGCCGAGGCTTGGCCCAAATGTCCGGTCGGCCGAGCCTGACCAAACCGCTTGCGATCGACCACCAAGAACACGCGAGAGAATTGTGCCCGATTGGCACATAGGGCGCGGCAACAGATGGCCAAAGCTTCGCAGGACGGATCGGCGAGAATTTTTGCCGCTGTTGCTTCGGAGATTCTCAACAAATTGGCAAATTCTCGCGCCAATGGTGTCTCGGATTTGCGTCTTAGTGTCTTAATGAATTCGTTCAATTCCGCTTCATCGCAATCGGCAAAGGGGCCCGGATCGATCATCCCAATTTGCTCTTGGTCCGCGTCGTCACCAACCGCACTTATGGCATCCGCCGTCGCCCGTTCGAGCGTCTGCGGATCGACGGAAAATGTCTGAAGAATATAATCACGCAACTCTGAAGAGACCCACCAGAACATCACGTGAGCGTGTCCTGCGGTTATCTCAGGACGATCCAGCAGAGTTTTATGCAACATCTGTTCGGTCTTCGACCAATTCACGAGCTTTTCAATCGCCTCGGACGATAGGGACGCGGCCGAATTATTGAACAGAATAAAAACAGTATCTATATGATTGCTATCAATCAGCGCTTCGGCGACCTTTTCTGAAATCGTTTCACGCTGAGCGATTAATTTGTTATGCTCAGCACCGGTGGAGCGAACAATTTCAATCCATTCCTCGTCAGAAAAAGCCGAGCTGTTCAAAAGGATTGGCCGGGCAATTTTTATGTCGTCTTTAGCGAGGAAACTCAAAACTCTGGTCGGTGCGTTGGATGATGTATCTAAATTATCCGCCATCTTAATGCGAATCGCCGTGTCGCTGAGGTCAATGAGACCGATCAGGATTTCGTCTATTAAGGTTCGTTCAAAGTCGGTGAGTTTCCGATCAGGCGACAACAGCAAATTCGCTAAATGATCAAACAATTGCCGGCGCGCACCGGCAGAATCATCACCCGCAAGCTGTTCCAATTGACGCAGGTCGAAGGTGCCGCCAATCAATCCGTTTGACGCTTCTTGCTCAGCTGCCGTCTCTTTCGGTTCGGCCGAGGCCTCCGAAGCCGGCTGGTCCGCTGTGGCAACGGCCTGCTCGGTATCGAGGTCGGATGGCTGCGACGGGGTGTCTTCTGCCTGATCAGCGATATCTTGCGGCACGTCTGGTTCCGGCACCTCTACATTGAGGAATTGTATATTGAAGACTTGGGGGAAGCCTTCATCCTCATCATCGGACACATCCAACTGCGCGGCCGCGTCCGACACCTCCTGTTCCGTGTCCGGTTCGGCCTGGCTGGGCTTTGTGACATCCGGTTGAGCGGTCTCCTGCGAGGCAACCAACTCAGGGGACGTGGTTTTCTGAACCAGCGGGATAATTTCGAGCGCCGCAGCCGTCTTTGCCGTTTGTCGTCGCCGGTTGAGACCTTTGCCTCCTTTCGTCACTTGTTCCCGCGGCCGATCCCAATAACGCAGAGCGACCTCCGCTGAATCAATCGGCATGGAATCGAATACGGCAGCGATCCGTTCGCGTTCTTCCTCGGATCGGCTAACAGACTCGTCGTCCTTATCAATCAGAACCAAAAATTCGGCAAAATCCAATCGGCCAAGATTGAGCACTTTGCATAGAACCGCAAGGGGCTCACCACCGGTATCCTCAAAGATACGCTGTGCGGTCTGCTTGGATATTTCCGCACCTTTGATAATATTTTCTATCGCCTCGTCTCTTTTTCCCGTCCTCAAGTCCGCGAGAATATCATCGGCTAGGGCGCTGCGCGCATGTTCCCTTCCGATAAGAAATTGAAGCGCTTCCTTTTCGTGCGGGTCATCGGTATCCAGATTGATCCCGCCTCCGGTCACAGCGTCCGCGATGGTTTGTTGAACCAGGCGGCGAGATACGGAAAACCTTTGCAGAATCTTTTCACGAAGCGGCGACGGCACCGTCCAGAAAACGGAATAGGCCATTACCGGCATGAGTTCGAGTCGATTAATCAACAAGACTTGGAGAGAAGGATGTTTTTCGGATTTCTCGGCCAGTGCTGCCATTATGCGCTGAGAAAAGACGATGCCTTCATTGCGAAGAAGCTGCTCGAGGATCACAACATCGTCGCTTTCGATAAGAGCTTCAGCCACCGCACTGGTCAATTTCTTGCGCGAAACAATCGCCTGGCGATGCTTCCGAGAACCTTCTTGGGCAATAGCGATTAAATCAAAGTCACAAATATTCACCGATTCCCTAAGTATCGGTTCTGCGATATCGAATTCATCCCAGGCCAATTTTTGCAACATCTCCACCGGCGGATCCGCCATGCGTGCGACGCGTAAAGCAAGTTGCGCACGGGTTCGCTCACCCACCTGAGATAACAAGCGAGTTAAAATCTCACTGACGAGTCCGCGCTCGCTCGGCGTGAACTGATCAATCGGAAGAAGCAGCAGATCGGACAGGCGCTTGACCATAATCTCGGTGGCTTCCGCCCCGGATGCGCTGTTATTTGCCGAAGCCGAATCGGCGCTGTCGCCAGGATCACCGTTATCGCCCTCTGGATTATTCGAAAAAACGTTGAGCGAGATGACTTCGGCCAGGGCCGGCGATAGGGTGGTTTCGTCCAACCCCTCAAGGTCAATTATCTCGGTTTCCATTGGCTGCATCGAATATCCGTCCCGGACCGCACGGCTGTTCAAGGCGCATCGCATGAGCCGGCCCTTTCACCGCGTCCGCAATCCAAGCATTTCTCGCTTAAGAATCAGCTAGGCCGATACCACCAATTTTCAAAGATATTTGATGGAAAAATTGATGATTTCTTAGCCTTAATGCAAAGGCATGCTGGACGAACCCCCTCATAATCTGCTCTGATGGGGGTTCTGTAATAGCTGGAGGGGAATATCGTGACATTTCGTCGGTTTGCTTGGGGCTTACTTTTAATAGGGCTTTGGGCCCCGCTGGGATTGGCCGGATGTGCCATGGATGCGTCTGTGAGGGACGATCCCAATTACCGCATCGGCTACAATGACGGGTGCCAAACAGGCAATGCACGGGTCACCGGTTTCGTATCCACGATTCAAAGGGATGACGGCCTATTCGATTCGAACGACGCCTACCAGAGCGGTTGGAAAGAGGGTTATACAGCCTGCGGTGGTGGCGAACGTCGCGATCCCAACGTCTTCAACGGCGAGGATCGTTGGTACCAGCAGGGCACTATAGGACAATAAAAAAACCCGTCCAAGTTGTCATAACGAAGCGACATATTAGAGCCCATTCAGGAAAAGTGGGGGCCGGTTTTCCGTCCGAATGGGCGACTATTAAAGAATCTGGACTACGTTCTTCGATTCTATGATTTGTCAACGTGGTCCAGGCACGGGTACGGCCTTCGGTTGGCATGTTCAGTCTGATACGTAACCTGGTGTTTGTCATCGCCCTGGTCTTCATCGGGCTCATCGGCGCTGCTATGGGAGTCTACGGCACGCTCGATCCGTGCCGCATTCTGGCAACGGAATTGAGCAAGGAAACCATTGAAGATATCAGCAAAATGTTTGGCGGCGATGGCTCCAGCCTGGGCCAGGTGGACCACACCATCGAGGGTACCTATCGCCTGATCACCAGCCAATATTCGTCCGGTGAATGCGTCGAACGCCTTGGTGACATCTGGCGCGATAAATTGTCCCGTTAAGAATTGCCGGGACTGATTCGTTTTTTCCATCTTTTGTGAATGCGCTCTAAATGAGCCCGTGACAAAGGCACACAAGCTGCCTATTTAGCCCCATGACCGAGGCAATCGACGACAATACGGCCAGACCGACATGGGTGGAGTTTCGCTGGTATGTCGGCGGTCATGCGTTCTATTTCCTCGCCATGGGGATCCAGAACGTGATCTACCCCTATCTGGTGACCTTTGTTCTTCTGCTACCGGCCGATCTGGTCGGCGTCGCCCAGATGTTCACCATGTTGCCGATGTTTGGTCTCGTGCTGTTCGGTGGTCTAACGGCGGACCGGGCGGAGCTGCGTATGCACCTCATTCGGCTTCAATTCCTAGCCGCATTGCCGATGTTGATGCTTGCGGTCCTGATCATGGCGCAATTATTAACGTTCCCGTTGATGATGTTGTGCAGTATTGCCACGGGCTGCGTCAGCGCGTTCGTGATGCCCGCTCGGGACTCGTTGTTGAGCCGGGTCGCATATCGCAGCCCGAACGGTGACATTCAGCAAGCCGTAACGATTATTACAGCCATTCAATTCGGCGCGCAGCTTGTCGGCATTATCATAGGCAGCACGGCCCCCAGATATGGCACCGGATTGATCGCTCTATCGGTCGTTTTCTGTTACTTGTTGGCGGCATTTTGTACCACAAATCTTCGGCCCGCCCCGCCAAGCGTTCGAGAACGCAGTCAGCGTTTGGAGGCTGTTTCACAACCGGGATGGCGCAAGAATATTCGCGACATCCAAGAGGGGATATCGATCGTCTGGAATTCCAAACGCATGCTTCCGGTCGTCTTGCAGATATTTTTTGGTGGCCTGTTTTTAATGGGCGTCTTTTCCGTACACCTACAATTATTGATACGGGACACCTACGAAAGGGGCATCGGTGATTATTCGGCCATTATGATGGCGTTCATGATTGGGATCACCAGCACCACAACAATTTTATCGGGTGTCGCCCGAAGAATCGTTCATCAGGGGCGCCTGATGATGTTGTCGTTTGGCAGCGGTGTGTTCGTAATGGCGGTGATCTATTTTGAACCACCGTTTTGGTTTCTTTACGTGCTGCTTTTCTTTTGGGGCTCGACGTCGGGAATTTCCATGAGCATAAGCCGCTCGATCATTCAAGAAGCGGCCAACGATTCACACCGAGCCCGGATCATGTCGGTCTTTCAATTGGGCTTTTTAGGGGGCGCCCCCATTGGCTCCCTACTTATGGGCCTCGCGACAAAATCTTTGGGGCCGATCAATGCGGCATTGGTCCCGTTATTTGGTATTGGCGCCGTTTGGCTTTTGCTATTCTTTTTGACCGATCTGTGGCAACTGCGTCGTATTCCGCGGGCGGCTTAATCCGTGTGCTTTTATGGGCTCGATTTAGGTTAGAGTGTTTCCAGGAAAAGCATGCCCCGGCGAAGGCCGGGGTGGATACCGGTTTTCCTGAATGCGCTCTAATTATTCGGCCATAATCCGTCGCATTGGGTACATAATGGCACAATACGATTACATCATCATCGGAGCGGGATCGGCCGGCTGTGTGTTGGCCAATCGGCTGTCAAACGACCAACGCAATCGCGTCTTGTTGCTCGAAGCCGGCGGGGCGGATACCAGCCCGTTCATTCATATTCCCGTGGGCTTCGCCAAAACACTTACCGACCGTCGGATCAATTGGCTGTATAATACGGAGACCGACCCGGGCACCAATAATCGCATCCATGTATGGCCACGGGGCAAAGTGTTGGGCGGGTCAAGTGCCATCAACGGCATGCTTTATGTGCGCGGTCAAAAAGAGGATTATGACGGCTGGCGTCAAATGGGCAATCTCGGCTGGGGCTGGGATGAGGTGCTGCCTTATTTCAAGAAATCCGAAGATCAGGCAAGAGGCGAAGGGCCCTATCACGGAATCGGCGGCCCGATACATGTCTCGGACATCACGGAGCACCATCCGATCAGCGACGCCATTATCGAGGCCGGCGTGCAGGCCGGCTTGTCGTTTAACGACGACGTGAATGACGGTGACCAAGAAGGCATCAGTTATTATCAATTGACCATTAAGAACGGGCGTCGGGTAAGCGCCGCAACGGCGTTTCTGAAGCCGGTCCTATCGCGCAAGAATTTGACCCTCGAAATTAATGCTCTGACTCAGAAAGTGATTTTCGAGAACCGGCGGGCTGTCGGGGTTCAATACGAACAGCACGGCGAACAACTGGAAGCGCGGGCCGGAAAATGCGTCATCGTGTCGGGTGGCGCGATTAACTCGCCGCAAATTCTGCAATTGTCCGGCGTGGGGCCGGGCGAATTGTTAAGGACTCACGACATTCCGGTTATTCATAACCTGCCGGGCGTCGGTGAAAATCTTCACGATCACCTTATTTGCGGCGTGCGCTATCGGGTGACTCAACCGATCACCATCAACGAGATATCACACGGCATACCACTGGTTAAAGAAGCGATCAAATGGGCACTGACACGGAAGGGTTTGCTGTCATTGGGCCCGGCTCACATTCAAGCCTATGTAAAGACGCGGCCTGAATTGGCAACGCCCGATGTCCAGTTTGTCATTCTGCCGGCTACCATGGACGGCGAAAAGTACATCAAAAAAGGCGAAATGGTTTTGGAAAAACAGCCGGGTATGACATTGGGAGCCCTCCAAATGCGGCCCGAAAGTCGCGGCTCAATTCGGATCAAGTCGCCTGATTTCAGACAGCCGCCGGCGATTCAGCCAAATTATTTAAGCGACCCTCTCGATCAACAGACTCTCGTCGAGGGTATCAAATGGGGACGCAAGATCGCCGAGCAACCGGCCCTGGACCCTTATCGAGGGAAGGAACTATCGCCCGGCCCCGCGCTCAAGACCGACGATCAATTATTGGCCTATGCCCGCGAAGCCAGCGCGACCATTTACCACCCGGTGGGTTCGTGCAAGATGGGATCCGAGCCAATGGCCGTGGTCGATCATGAACTGAATGTGCATGGCATCGACCATCTGCGCGTGGTCGACGCGTCGATCATGCCCAAGATTTCGTCCGGCAACACCAATGCCCCGACCGTCATGATTGCCGAAAAGGCTGCCGATCTCATCCTCAACAACAATTAAGACAGCCAGACGGATGCATCCCTCTCTCCATGCGCATAAAACGCCGGACAAGGCCGCCTATATCATGGCCGGATCGCGCGAGACGGTAACCTATAAAGAACTCGACGCGCGCTCGAACCAAGGGGCCCATCTGTTTCGCGCGCTTGGCCTCACGCGCGGCGACTGCATCGTGATCTTCATGGAAAACAATGCCCGCTATTTCGAAATCTGTTGGGCGGCACAGCGATCCGGTCTTTACTTCGCCGCCATTAGTTCTCGTCTAACGGCCCCGGAGGCCGCCTACATCATAAAAGACAGCGACGCCAAAGTATTGATCACGTCCCACGCGATGATACCGGTCGCCCGGGAGCTGGTACCTTTGATCCGCCATATCGGCAAACGCCTGATGGTCGGCGGCACCGAACAGGGATATGACAATTGGCAGCAAGCCATCGCCCCATGGCCGACAGAGCCGATTGCGGATCAAAGTTCCGGTCTCGACATGTTGTATTCATCGGGTACCACCGGCAGACCCAAGGGCGTCCGCTTGCCGCTGAATGACGAGCCGATTGACAGTCCCAGCACGCTCACCCAGCTGGTCGCTGCGCTTTACGGATTCAACGAAAAGACCATCTATCTGTCGCCCGCGCCGCTCTATCACGCGGCACCTTTGCGCTACAATCTGGCTGTCCAGCGGCTCGGCGGTACCTGCATCATCATGGAACACTTTGACCCGGAAGGCGCTTTGCAACTCATCGAACAGTATAAGGTCACGGCGAGCCAATGGGTGCCCACCATGTTCATCCGTATGCTCAAATTGCCTGCACAGGTACGGGATAAATACGATCTTTCGAGTCTAAAAGCGGCGATACATGCCGCAGCCCCTTGCCCCATTCCGATCAAAAGGCAAATGATCGATTGGTGGGGTC
This sequence comes from Alphaproteobacteria bacterium, assembly GCA_004356335.1. Taxonomy (GTDB): domain Bacteria; phylum Pseudomonadota; class Alphaproteobacteria; order SMXP01; family SMXP01; genus SMXP01. The sequence continues at coordinate 9,710 of SMXP01000152.1, forward strand.
CGGTCATCCATGAATATTACGCCGGTACTGAAGGCAACGGCTTTTGCACGATCGGGTCGGAGGATTGGCTCGCCCATCCGGGTTCGGTGGGCAAAGCCATGCTCGGTGAGCTGCATATCCTTGACGAAAAGGGTGACGAGCAGCCGCCCGGCAAGCCCGGTGACATTTATTTTGCCGACGGTCCTGAGTTTTCTTATTACAAGGACGAAGAAAAAACCCGAGAGTGCCACAATAAAGACGGCTGGTCGACGCTTGGTGACATCGGCTATATGGACAAAGAAGGCTATTTATACCTTACGGATCGCAAAGCGTTTATGATCATATCGGGAGGTGTTAATGTGTATCCGCAAGAAACGGAAAACCTATTGGCAACCCATGCCAAAGTAATTGATGTGGCGGTTATCGGCGTTCCCAATGAGGATTTTGGTGAAGAAGTCAAAGCCATTGTTCAACCGGTAAACTGGGCGGATACGGGGCCGGAATTAGAGGCTGAACTCATCGCCTTTTGCCGAGCCCATTTGTCGCCGATTAAATGCCCGAGAAGCGTGGACTTTGAACGCCAACTGCCCAGACACCCGACGGGGAAACTGTACAAACGGGAATTGATGGAAAGATATAGGTGAGAGCCATGACCAAGATCGACAAATCCGACGAAGAGTGGCGCGCACAACTGACTCCCGAGCAATACCATGTCACGCGACAAGCCGGTACCGAGAGCGCCTTCACCGGCCCCTATTGGGATTCAAAAGAAAACGGCAGCTATAAATGCTTATGCTGCAATAGCCCTTTGTTCCGCTCCGAAACGAAATTCGATTCGGGCACCGGGTGGCCCAGCTTTTATCAACCGGTGACACAAGACGCCGTCAAGGAGCGCAAAGACAACAGCCTGTTGGCCCGCCGCACCGAAATCGTGTGCGCCAATTGCCATGCCCATTTGGGCCACGTCTTTGACGACGGCCCACAACCCACCGGACTTCGCTATTGCATGAACGGCACGGCACTTATTCTAGAAGAAGATGAAGACGCATGAGTCCTAGAGTGTTTCCAAGAAAAGTGGACCCGGTTTTCCGTCCGGAAACACGATAAAACAACAACTTAGGGTCAGGTTTTGATTCCATCAAAACCAGAAAGACCCTAGATCAACAAAAGACACAATGGCGCCCCGACCACCCCAAGCAAAAAAGCAACCCCATCACCTGACGCTTCA
>SMXP01000153.1 GCA_004356335.1 Alphaproteobacteria bacterium
ATAAGACGCAACCGCATCGGCATTGACACCGGCGCATGCCTCACCGGTGTGTTGACCTGTTTGTGCCTGGAAGGTGCCGACCGCTGGTTCCTGCAGACCGGTCCGTAGAAACTCAATAATTAAACGCCCATCCTAGAGCGCATTCAGGAAAAGTGGGGGCCGGTTTTCCGTCCGAATGCGCGACCAAACAAAGACTCAGAGCACGTTAGGGATTCAATCTTTTGTCAACGTGCTCTAAACCGACACATGCGTTTGCATATGGCGCTGATTGATAAAAAAGACACAAATCGCCGCCGCCGCGCACAGGACAATCAACACATTAAAGGCGGGAATATAACTGCCCATGGCGACACGCATTTGGCCCAAGATCTCGATGCCGATGCCGGAAGCGATTGTATCGATGAATACGAACAGGCCCAGGATCTTGCCGTAATTGGAACCGGAAAAGTATTCGGCGACAATCAGCTGAACCATCACAAAGGCGCCGCTGAACCCCATGCCATAAATCGCCGCGTATACGAATATCAAAACCGTAGAATCGCTATTCAAAACGCGCAGCACGATAAGGCCAACGGCCAAATTTATGACCGCCAACATTAAGATATGGCCCTTCTCGAAATGGTCGCTGAGATAACCAAACAAGAGATAACCGATAATTGAAAAGCCAAAGAAGACGCTGATGATCAAACCAAGCATCGACATGCCGACACCCAGATCCTGACCCAGATAGATGGTCTGGTGGTTGATCACGCCGGTCACACAGACCCATAAAGTCGCCGTGGTGAACACCAACAGATAAAACAGGGGGGATTTGACGGCATCCATTAAGGTCGGGCCGTCGGTGGCCGGTCCCGTCTTGGCCGTGTCGGACGGCGCGGCCTCACCGTCGGGCTGCAATCCCATGTCGCGCGGATAATTGCGCACCAAAAACAAAACCGGTACGATCATCATCACCGCGCTGATGATGGCGAGCTCCATGACAGTTTGACGCCAACCGTTGAGCGCCAGACGTTGCGCCACGATCGGAGGAAACACCATTCCGCCCAAGCTGGCCGCCAAAAGCAATATCCCGATCGCAATGCCCCGCAAACGAACAAACCACCGGGTAAGCAGCAGCATACTGGGCAACAGACCGCCCATGGCCAAACCGGCGGCAAAAACAAAATAAATGGTCATCAACCCGCCCAAGGACGAGATGGAGCTGTAATAACCCAAGGCGGCCACCATGCCCGCAAGGCCGATCAACATAATGCGCTTGACCGAAAAGCGGTCCAGGAAAAAGCCGGAAATGATCGACATAAATCCCGACGCAAAGAAGAACAGCGCCGCCGGCCGGGTGACTTCGGCCTCACTCCATCCGAACTCGGCCATCAATGAGGGATAAAACATCGGCAATGTATTGAGCAAAATGCCGTTGGAGGCGGTGTAAATGACGAACAGGCCTACCAATAGCCACCAGCCGAAAAAGAATCGGGTCATTGACGATGTTCTCCCTGTGTCATCGGTTCACGAATGAGGCCTGTGCCGCGGGCCGGGTCGGCGGATCATAGACGCCCGCGAAACCTCGTTGAACCTGCGATTTCACCCGGGCCGCGGCTTGAACGGGCATACCAAACGTCGCAACGGGTTGGTCGCCTCAACCACAGCCGAGCGATGCTTTGAGATCATGGCAACTGTGTTGATAGTGCTGTGTTTATGGGGTGAAGGGTCCAGAATGATTGACCCGGCTTTTGCCTTTCCGTCGGCGCGTGCCAAAAATAGACACCATAAAGATGCCAGGGGACCCGCCGTCGACGAATTATGTTTGTCGTGTTCTTGTCAGCAAAGCGTGCATTTGTCATTAGCATGGGCGCCTAGCGTCGTCTGGCGCAGGACGGCGGACCATTTCAGATAGGCGACCAAGAGATCGGCGCGCCGCGCGCCAGTCATGCGGGGCGGCATTGGCTATTCCGTTATGTCAAATGATGGATATGCCAACCCTATAGTGATACCTAGAGCACAAGGCTGTGAGGTCTGAAGGAATGCCGCCATGAGCGATTCGGACAAACACGCGGAACAACAAGGCGGCGGCGATGCGCAGGCCCGTCTTCGAATCGGCCAATTGGTCCATCACAAACTGCTCGATTATCGCGCTGTCATTATGGCAATCGATGCCACCTTCCAAAGCACAAACAATTGGTACGAGACCATGGCACCGTCCCAACCACCGAAAGACGAGCCGTGGTATCATGTGCTGGTCCATGACGTGGCGCAATCGGACTATGTGGCCGAATGCGACCTGGAACCCGATCTTACCGGCGAGCCGATCAATCATCCGTCACTCGAACGGATTTTCCAAGAATTGCGCGACGGCATATACCGGCTCCGGCAACGCAGCAATTGACTCGCCCTGGCCCCCGCCAAATTATCCTTGAGTCTGAGCGGGCAGAGGTAAGTGCTTGGAATCAAGTGCTTTTCTGTGCTTGCAAAAGATCAGGCCGTTGCCGGCACCGGAACACTGGACGGCACCACATCGAAGGCAATGCTGACGCGGGATCCAGACGAACGGAACGGCTTGGTGCGGTGATAAAAATAAGAAGGAAACAGCACCAACCTGCCTTCTTTGGGCTCGACGGCACGAAGTGCCGGTTCGCACGCGACCATGTAACGCTCCGGCGGCGCGCCGAATTCGAGCCAACCGCTTTGCCATCCGGCTTGAGCCATATCTGACGGCAATTGGACATAATAAACCCCACTGAGCCATCCCAAGGGGTGATTGTGCGGGGTTTGGCATCCCTCGGATTCGAGCACCGTTCCCCAAACCCGGATCGACCAGTTCTCGGGAGGATGCGCCATAAGCGTTTGATCGGCTATGTCGGCGCCGCGGAAACTTTCAGCACGATCCATGACGGCTTTATGGATCAGCGCCCCGAGCGCCGATAAAGCGGGATCGTCGTCAAAATTCAGTTCACCGGTTTGGCCGCCACCGTGCGTGGCTTTGCTTTTTGGACTGAACAGCAATGACGGATGGCCCGTAATAAGGCCGGCCAAAGACTGGTTGAATGAGTCCAGACTTTTGAAGCCGGTGGGCTTTTCAAGATCGATCACGTGGATCAGCTGGTCGAAGTCCAGCAGGGCGTGGGCCTCGTCTTCCCGTCCCGCATCGCGTAGCGCATACGCATAGGCGGCGAGAACCATCCGTTCGCCGCGATGCCTTATCAGAAAATTCTCGCCAAGTGTCAGCGCCTCTTGCTGGCGATCTTGGGCGGTCAAAATATTAATCAACTCAGCAGTGGAACCCGCATTGTGTGGGTTGATCTTCACCGCCTGACGTAGGGTCTCCGCCGCAAGGTCAGGCTTGCCTAATTGGCGTTGGGCATAGCCCAAACTGATCAAGGCCAAGTCATTGGCCGGATCCGCGGCAACCGCCTGTTCGAGCACCTCGGCAGCCGCGTCGAATTGTTCCAAGTCGCACAGCACGCTGCCTTTGATCGATAATGCGAAGGGCTGGCCCGAGGTCATCGCCACCACGGACTCACATTCCGCAATCGCCTCGTCCCCCCTACCCGCATCGACCAGAGACTTGGCCAAATTATAACGCACCTCAAGATCGGAAGGATCCATGTCAACAACACGCTGATGATATGTAATGGCCTCATTGATATGGCCGGTGTATTGCAGCAGCGCGCCGAGATTGGCGAGCGTCTTGAGTGAGTCCGGTTGCCGAGCCAAGACTTGGTGCAACAGGGTATTGGCGATTTGTAGATGGCCTGCGGCAAAATGCGTGAGCGCCAATTCGCATAACAGATCGGGATCTTCGTCCGTGCCGCCGGACGATTTGTTGAGAATTTCCAGAGACCCGGCAAGATCACCGCGTTCCCGCGCGAGAATTCCCCACAGGCGACGCGCTTGAACGTTTTGCTCATCGGACTGGAGAACACGCTGGTAAAGCCGTTCGGCGTCATCCAACTGACCGCTCTGGTGTTTAGCCATGGCGTCCTGCAGCATTTTGCGGACATCTTCTTCTGGATGGGGATCGTTCATGTCGGACTTTTGCTCGATTGCCGGCGGTACATTGTCTCGCCCAGCTGTTGTCTCGCCCCGTCGTTCCTCCATAGAGCCGTCGGGCCCCCGTGAAAGACTTTAAGGAACCTGTTATAATAGCCGCCTGTATGGACGGAAAGGGTGCACCATGACATCAATCATACATGTCGGCGCCATAGCGGCTGTTATGGCTCTGCTTGCCGCCTGCGCCACCGAGCCGGAGCTCCAAACGGCCGATAAATTGGATCCGGAGATCCCGCCTGAATGGACAGCCGAACAGATCACCGCTTACGAACAATGTCTCGAAGACAGTATGGCGCAAGCGACGGCTTGGGAAATCATCCAACAGCAATGCAAGGACTCAGTCGAAGCCAATCCCGAAATCTTGCAAACCGATTAGAGCGCATTCAGGAGTGAAGACCGTCCTTGCCAAGGTCAATCGATCCGGTGGATCGATTGAAGGGATGAACGGGGGCCGGTTTTCCGTCCGAATGCGCGACAAAACAAAGACCGATCGAATTAACGATCCGGCTTTTTGCCGACGATACCCGCATGAGTCGCACCCACGCCGGCATTCAAGGGATCGTCATGGTCCGAAGCCGAAAAGCTGGCCCGTTCGACCGTAAAGTCGGCCCGTTCAAACTCACGGGTTAAGATGTCCGGATCCATGAAATTGAGAAATTCCGGTAGCGTACTGGCATCATAGCCGGGTCGAGGGAAAACGGCGACGCAATCCTCGATCAAACCGGGCCATGGATGCCCGCTTCTTTTGCGCTCCTCATATTCATGGGCAAGTTCTTTCCACGGCCCGGAGTAAGGCGTATCCGCGACCATAAACAACTTAGCGCCCGGCTTCAGCCAGCTATGCATTTTCCGCAAACATGTTCGGACATCATCCTCTTTGAAAAAGTGAATGACACGAGAGCACAAAATGGCGTCAAAACTTTCTTCCGGAAAGTCGACATCGGGCAGGACGCCCACCACACAAGTCAATCGATCCTTATATTCGTCGGGGCAACGGTCTTCGAGAATTTCCAGGTGACCCGGCTCCATATCGCATGCCGTGATGCGCGCGCCGCGCTGCAATGCCGCATTCGTCGCCATACCATAGGCGCATCCCATATCCAGCGCATGGCCTTTGGTATTACCGATATAATCGAGGAACAATTCGGAGTAAGGGTCCAGTTCCTTTAACATAAACCCCATATTGTTCAGTGTAGGGATGAGAGATTTGACAAAAACGTCGGGCATCTTCAGCGGCTTATCGGTCATCGTAGGTCGTTCCCTCAATTTTGTGACGTCTGCTTAGCCCTAGCATATCTGCCGGGGGTCCAGGAAGCACCGCAATTTCGTTAGCCAAAACGCCAAATTCCTCACTATATCAATACGTTAGGCTGGTGTCCCCTCCCGGACTCGAACCGGGACGCACCTTAAGGTCAATCTCCCTGCTAAGATTATTGCCCACTGGCGTCTATCAAGGATGAAGCATTCCAATGGTTTAATGCACCGCCTAAGCCACATCCTCCGCTAGAGGGATCACTTCGCGCTCTACCTTTTTGTAGATTTCTTGCCGGGCCTTAGAAAGATCATAGGCCATTTGTAGGTTTAGCCAGAACTCCGCCGTGGTGCCCAATAAGCGGCTAAGGCGCATCGCCGTATCCGCCGTGATGCTGCGCTCTCGGCGTGTAATTTTACTCACACGATCGGCCGTTACCCGCATCAAACTGGCGGCCCGATTTATCGACAGACCGTGCGGGTCCAAAAACTCTTCCTTGAGAATTTCACCCGGGTGAGTGCTAATCCGATGTGTTGGGGTGCGCACGCCGGCCGACTTAGTGGTCGTCCGCGATCTCGACGTCTTCCGCATAGCCGCTCCTCCATCTGAAACAAATTCGATATTGTTTATTGATCCGAATGCTGTGCCGGCCCTCGTGGTCCCCATGTAGTTTTTTTAGTCGATTCTGGGGCGGAACCCTTAAGTCCTCAAGATTCGCCGCCGCATTTAACATATCAAGCTTGCGTTTCGCTACTTTCTGGATATTCCCCCACTTCTTGGAAGATATGCCATTGAATACATCTTCAGTAGCCCTATCTTTGAAGCTCCGGATCAAGAAGATCGTCAAGACGGAAAGTCAAATATATCAGTTA
>SMXP01000154.1 GCA_004356335.1 Alphaproteobacteria bacterium
GGCCTGGGCTACTTCCGGATCCTCGCCATCGGCCAAAGCGTAATATCGACCCATCACACCTTGAAGATCGGCGAACTCGCCGACCATCTCCGTTGTCAGATCGGCCTTTGCTAGAGATGCGGCCGTCTTGGCAAGCAAAACGTCAACATTGATGGATTCGGCTATCTCTGAGGCAATTTGTTCGTTGCGAAGAATTTTATCGCGCAGGGTTCCGAGTTTGGCATGAAAAATAACCTGTTCAAGATCACCAACACGCTGTTTTAATTTTTTCTTGCGATCCCGGTCCCAAAAGAATTTGGCGTCGGACAAGCGTGCCCGCAGGACCCGTTCGTTGCCGGCAATCATTTGCGCGCCGCCGTCATCGGCCTCTAAATTCGACACGACGATAAAGTGCGGCGCAAGATCCGAAGAATTGGCAAGTCGTACCGAAAAATACTTTTGGTGCTTGGCCATAGCGGAGGTCAACACTTCGCGCGGCAGCCCCCCTTGGTCGACCGGCTTTACGAAATTTTCGTCGATAGAACCCATCTGCACCACGGGCCATTCCACTAAACCCGCCGTTTCATTCAATAAATCGTCATCCGCCGCCAGTTCAAATCCTTCTTGTTTGGCCAATTTATCGGCCGCAGCGGAGATGAGTGTCTTGCGCGCTGCAACATCCAAAATGACTTTGGCTTGCGTCAGCTTTTTTTCGTAATCGGCAAAGCTATCCACCGTAATTTGTTCCGGCGCCAGAAAACGATGGCCCTTTGTGGTGTTACCGCTGACGATGCCGTCCACCTCGAAGGGCACAACCTTCCCGTCGAAGACGCACAATATGGCATGAAGCGGGCGCACCCAGCGTAGCGTGCCCGAGCCCCAGCGCATGGATTTGGGCCACTGGAAAGTGCGCACCACGTCCGGCACGATTTCAGCCAATATTTCGGCCGTAGGCCGGCCTTTTTGATCGGTTACGGCGAGGTAAAACTCACCTTTCTTATCGCTGCGGGTTGCCAATTGATCTTGGGTCAGCCCGACTGATTTTAAAAAGCCCTGCATGGCTTTTTCCGGCGCACCGACGCGGGGGCCTTTTCGCTCCTCCCGTCGATCAGGCTGCCGGGCCGGCAGGTCATCGATCACCAAAGCCAAACGCATGGGCGTGGCAAAGCATCGGCAAGCACCCGGTTCGATACCCGCCGCCTTAAGCCGATCGGAAATCATACGTTCGAGATCGGCGGCGGCGCGGGTTTGCATTCCGGCGGGAATTTCTTCCGAATAAAGCTCGAGCAGGAATTGCGGCATGCTCTAGCCCTCGTAATCCACTATGCCGGCGCCGGGTGTGCGGCCTTGGGGGCTGGCCAGCCAAACTTCGGCGCATTTCTTCGACAAAGTCCGTACCCGGAGGATATAGGATTGACGCTCGGTGACGCTGACGACGCCCCTTGCATCCAGAAGGTTAAACAAATGACTTGCCTTTATGCATTGATCGTAGGCCGGTAAAGACAGTTCCTTCTCGACCAGGCTGATACATTCCTTTTCGGCATCGTCAAAATGCCGCAGCAGCATATCGGTGTCGGCATAATCAAAATTATAGGCCGAGAATTCCCGCTCGCTTTGGTGAAAGACATCGCCATAGGTAACACCTTGACCATTGAAGTCGATATCGAAGGCGTTATCGACGCCCTGCACGTACATGGCCAGCCGCTCCATACCATAGGTAAGCTCGCCGGTCACCGGATCGCAATCAAACCCGCCGATCTGCTGGAAATAGGTAAACTGGCTGATTTCCATGCCATCGCACCAGACTTCCCAGCCGAGCCCCCAGGCGCCCAAAGTCGGGCTTTCCCAATCATCCTCGACAAACCGGATGTCGTGATTTTTTCGGTCGATACCCAGCTCATAGAGACTTTCCAGATAGAGCTCTTGAATATCCAGGGGAGACGGCTTCAACACCACTTGGAACTGGTAATAGTGCTGAAAGCGATTGGGATTGGCGCCATAACGTCCATCGCTGGGCCGGCGCGTCGGCTGAACATAGGCCGCCCGCCATGGCTTGGGGCCCAGGGCTCTCAACGTTGTTGCCGGGTGAAACGTGCCGGCGCCCATTTCCACGTCATAGGGCTGCAAAATCACGCAGCCATGGCCGGCCCAATAGGCCTGCAGGGTCATGATCAGGCCCTGAAATGAGGTGTCACCACCTTGCTGTGTTGTCATGATGTTACCGACCAGCCGTTTGCCGTCATAAGCCGAAACGGGCCCATAAGGAGCGTTGTTCGACCGCATTGATGAGATCGTCGGCCCAGAAGGATCCGGTAACACCATGGAAACCGGCCGTGCCTTCCCGCATAAATGCTCGCCGGCGCCACCAGGGTGACGGTCCACCAATCAGCTTGAGTTTCACTTTCTCGCCATAGCGGGCCCGCATCACGGTCCGAACGTCGCCAATACCATCTATCAGGCCGAGCTTTTGCGCCGTGGTTCCGGTCCAAAATTCACCGGTGAACAAATTGTCATCGCTGCCCTTCAACAGGTCGCCGCGCCGCCGCTTGACCAGGTCGATGAATGTGACGTGGATCTCGTTCTGCAAGGCCTTGAGCCTTTTGACATCCTCAGGATCTTCCGGCCGGAAGGCATCGAGCATGGCTTTGCTTTTGCCGGCCGTATGAATCCGTCGCTCAATACCCAGCTTGTCGAGCAATTCGCTGAAGCCGAACCCGGCGGCAATGACGCCAATGGAACCGACGATGGAACTGGCATCGGCGTAAATCTCATCGCCCGCCAGCGCCAACATATAGCCCCCCGACGCGGCCACATCTTCGGTAAAGGCAAAAACCGGCACGCTTTTTTCGCCCGCCAAGGCGCGGATCCGATCATGGATCAAGGTCGACTGAACCGCCGATCCGCCCGGCGAGTTGATCAGCAGCGCCACCGCTTTCACGCTTTTGATGCCGAATGCCTGCTCGATCGGCCCGGCGAGGGATGCCAGCGACAGCGACCGGCCGATCGCCAGAGGCATGCCGATAGGTCCCGACAAACGCAGCACAGCGACAGTCGGACGGCCGCGCTTGCGTGATAGAAATGGCACGCGGTCAAGAAATCGATTCATCATCTAGGCCTACCACTTCATTGAATGACGAATTCCAATATGATTTTGATAACATGAAGCCGTGTCTCTACTCTAGCGAAATCGCCGCACCGTGGCGAAGAACTTCTTCCGCATCATGAGTAAATTCGCGTCCCTCTTCGTGAAGAACCAAACCCGACAACAACTTCAATGGTGATCGCGATCCTTTTATGGCTGTCACAATCACACGCTTTGCCGGCATGCCGCGACGTGGCCATAACGGAAAAATACCGATGGCACCGGCCTTTGAGGAGAGAGCGGCAACAATATCGGCAAGCCGTTCCGCCTTATGAATAAGCGTCAAGCGGCCGCCCGGTCTCAATCGAGCCGTTCCGAATGACAGCCAATCTTCAAAGTTGGCCTCATCGCCCCTATTGGAAAGTTCTTTTTGCCGATCAGACGCTTTCGTTCCTTTTTCCTCCCCATGAAAAGGTGGGTTGCAGAAGAAGTGATCATATTGACGGGTTGCAATAGCCGGAGGCGGATCGAGCACCGTTCCATTGAAAAGTTCGATCTGTTGCTTCCGATCATTTCTCGCCACGTTGTCGCGCGCCAGGGCCACGAGCTCCGGTTGCAGCTCAAGCGCGGCAATGGTCACGCCGGATACCCGTGTCGCAAGGCACAGGCTGGCCACACCGACACCGGCTCCCGCCTCAAGGGCAATTTCGCCGGCCCCTGCCGGTATGGACGCCGCCAGCAAAACCGCATCGATGCCCGCACGGTAGCCCTTTTTGGGCTGAAAGATCTGCAGCATTCCGCCAAGAAAAGCGTCATCACTGCAGTTAGCTGGGTCGAGTGGCGTCACACATCTTATCCTCTTTGTGCCGGCGCCGCACGGCATTGGATATCCAAATCCTCTAGAATTCCGCGCGCACGAGGCGCTTGCTCATCCGGTACCATGAGCCGTCGCGGCAACACGCCGAGGCTTCCCTCAACGACGCTCATATGGGTATCGAGCACCACCGTTTCTATTCCATGGTCCTCGAGGACCGCTTCGGCGTAGGATAGCAGCACAATATCGTTCGTTCTGAGGAGTTCGTTCACCCCTGGTCTCCCGCAATTGGCAGAGGCCAATCATAGATAGTGCTTGACCAACGAGGTCAAGGTTTTGTGAAGCCATTATCGTGGACTTGACCGCAATGTTGGGCAACCATAGTGTCGTCGAAAATCCACATGGAAATTCCTAGGAACCAATGGACGCAATGCTAGTGTTACCGGCAAGGTCGGATCTCAAGCCCGCTGCCCAGACGGATGCCGATGCATTTGCTAGACTGTCGGGCCTCGTCAGCAAGGACATGGCCGAGGTGAACGAGCTGATCATCAGTCGCATGAATAGCTCTGTGCCTATGATTCCAGCGGTCGCGAGCCATCTGATTAAATCCGGCGGCAAACGGTTAAGACCCGTCATCACATTGGCGGCCGCCCGATTGTGTGGCTATGAAGGCACAAACCACCTGAAATTGGCGGCAGCCGTTGAATTTATACATACCGCCACTCTTTTGCACGACGATGTTGTCGACGCCAGCGTCTTACGCCGCGGCCAGGACAGCGCCAATGTTGTTTGGGGCAACCAAGCCAGTGTCCTGGTCGGCGATTTTCTTTTCAGCCGATCATTCAATTTGATGGTTGAAATCGGCGACATTAAGACCTTGGACATCTTATCAACCGCTTCAAGCATCATTGCCGAAGGCGAAGTCATGCAACTGACAACCAATACGGATATTGAAGCAAGCGGCAACACATATCTTGAGATCGTCAAAGCGAAAACGGCCGCACTGTTTGCCGCTGCATCGCGTTCGGGCGGTGTTGTTGCCAAGTGCTCCCGCAACCAGGAGCTGGCACTCGAAACGTTTGGTGAAAATTTTGGTATTGCCTTCCAGCTTACCGACGATGCTCTCGATTATAATGGGCAACAATTCGAGCTGGGAAAAACCTTGGGCGACGATTTTCGCGAAGGTAAGATTACTCTTCCGGTCATTCTTGCCTATGAGAAAGGCAATAATGAAGAACGCGCCTTCTGGCGCCGCGTCATAGAAGACGTTGAGCAGAACGAAAATGACTTCGCCCAGGCCATAAGCTTATTGAAGAAACACGACACTCTTGAGGAAACCCTTTGTCGCGCTCGGGAATTCGGCGATACGGCACGTATTGCCCTCCGCAAGCTGCCAAAGAATGCCTATAGAGACGCCCTCGACGACGTTATCGATTTCTGCATCGAACGCGCTTATTGACCTTCAGCTTGCGATCGAGCCCGGCCAAGCGGTTTGCCCCCTCTTCAGCCTCTGACATGTCGTGCCAAAATGGCTTAACCCCCTTAAGCTCTCCAGCGTGCGGTTAATGATGTGATAACGTTAATTACGGAAACTGTTATTTCGTTTTATCTTCAGAGCCATGGCGATCATTCATCACACGTTCATTTTGAATACTGTAATGACTGAGTGGTACAGGATCGTTGGAGAAAAGTGATGATCCTGTAGAGTGAAAATATCGACCTAAAAGAAGCGCCCGGCAAAAGAGGCTGTTTTATTACTAGAGCGCATTCACAAAAAGTGTACGCGGTTTTTGGGTTCGAATGCGCGACAAAACAAA
>SMXP01000155.1 GCA_004356335.1 Alphaproteobacteria bacterium
CAAAAGATGGAATCGCTAACGTACTCTAAGTCTTTGTTTTACCGCCCATTCGGACGGAAAACCGGGGCCATTCCGGCTTTCGCCGGGGCATGCTTTTCCTGAATGGGCTCTAAGCCTCCCGGCCCAAGCGCCGACACACTTCGTCGAGTTGTTCCAGTGTTTTGTAAGCGATCTTCACGTCGCCGCCATTTTCGCCGCGATGATTGACGGTAACTTTGAGGCCCAGTGCGTTCGACACGCTGTTCTCAAGCGCCAGGGTATCCGGATCCTTTTCCGGTTGCGCACGCCGGGCTTTGCCGGAGTCTGTTTTACCATCGGTCGCCCAACTTTTGGCAAGCGCTTCCGCCTGGCGCACATTGAGGTTTTCCTTGACGATTCGATTGGCCAGCCCGTCCGCATCGGGCGCCGCAAGCAAGGCGCGCCCGTGCCCTGCTGAAAGTTTGCCGTCGCGAATCAATCCCTGCAAGCGGTCTGGCAACGTCATTAGGCGGAGCGTATTGGCCACATGGCTGCGGCTCTTGCCGATTACTTCCGCTAGCTGTTCTTGAGTATGGTTGAATTCCTTTATCAAGGCATGGTAGCCGGTCGCCTCTTCGATGGAATTTAAATCCGTACGCTGAATATTTTCGATAATGGCAATTTCAAGCGCTTCCGAATCGCTCAGTTCACGGACGATTACAGGAACTTCGTGCATGCCGGCGCGTTGTGCGGCGCGCCAACGTCTTTCGCCGGCGACAATCTGATAGGCATCGCTCTGACCGGCAATCGGTCGAACCACAATGGGTTGCAAGACGCCTTTTTCTTTAATCGATGCCGTCAGTTCGTCGAGGGCGGCGTTTTCAAAATTTTTGCGCGGTTGAAATGGATTCGGTGTCAAAAATTCGATGGGCAACTTAGGTGGCGCGCCGGCCGTGTGGGGCGATGGGCCCATTTCAAATTCCGTATCGCCCAAAAGAGCCGACAACCCCCGGCCCAGCCGTTGTCCCTTGGTATCGTCGGTCATTGTAACGCGCCCTTTCTGCCCCGGATACAAATGCGATTTGCCGTTTTGTGCGCCACCGATAATTGTCGGCTTTCGGATTTAGGCCGCGCGCAATGCACGCTCTCTGCGGATGAGTTCTCCGGCCAGCCGGATATAGGCCTGACTGCCGGCACAACGGTAGTCGTACAGCAGGGCCGGCTTGCCGTAAGACGGCGCCTCGGAAATCCGCACATTGCGGGGGATCACCGTGGCGTAGACTTTATCGCCCATATGCTGGCGCACATCGGCCGCCACTTGATCGGACAATTTGTTGCGCCGATCGAACATGGTGAGAACGATGCCCTGAATTTCCAGCCGCGGATTGAGACTGCCGCGGACCAATTCAACGGTCTTGAGAAGCTTGCTCAGGCCTTCCAAAGCGAAAAACTCACATTGCAGGGGCACCAGCACCGCATGGGCAGCGGTCAGAGCATTGAGAGTCAGAATGTTTAACGAGGGGGGGCAGTCAATCAGCACATAATCAACCTGGGGTCCATGTCCTTGGGTTGATCCGTTCAGTTCCTGCAAACTGTCTCGCAACCGAAACGATCGCCGTTTTATATTGTATAACTCGATTTCGGCGCCGGATAAATCGGCGTTGGCCGGGACCACGCTCAATCGCGGCACGGCGGTTTTTATAATCGCCTCGGCCAGGGGAAGCTGGTCCACCAGAACCTGATAAATGGATTTCGAGCGCTGAGATGGCGGGATACCAAGGCCTGTGGAGGCGTTGCCTTGGGGATCCAAATCGATCATAAGGACGTTTTCACCGACCGCGGACAATGCCGTCCCCAGATTAATCGCTGTGGTCGTCTTGCCCACCCCGCCCTTTTGATTCGTTACCGCAATGATCCTCGGACTTGCTTGCTTATTGAAAAATGGTTTGCTATTCGGCACGGTGAAATTCCTGAATGTGGACCACGCGGCCCAGGGGATCGGACAGGCTTGGCTGCAAATCAACCGACATAGTCCAATATTCTGTGGCTGCGGTCAATTCCATCTCAACATTCTGTCCCTTAAGAAAAATACATTGGGTTTTGGGACCGGCAAACCGGGCGGCATGGACCAGCAGCCGATCCAAGGGGGCGAGGGCGCGGGCGGTTATCACATCGGCGTCAAACCTCGGAATCTGTTCCAGCCGACCGTTGACCACGTCAACCGGGAGGGTAAGCTTGGCGGCCAGAGCGGTCAGAAAGGCGCATTTACGGCCATGACTTTCGACCAAGACCACCCGAAAGGGGTCGGTTTCCCGGAGCAGAATCGCCAGAATGAGACCCGGCAAACCGGCACCGCTCCCCATATCCACCAGGGTTTTGGCTGTTGGGGGAATAAGACGGGCTAATTGCGCGCAATCGAGAATATGCCGGCGCCAGACATCCCTTAAACTCAGGGCGCTGACCAGATTAACCGTTCGATTCCAGCGTTTCAGCTCCCGGACATAGGTCTGCAATCGGGCCATTGTTTCACGTGAAACATTTGTCATTTCTTGGAATGATGTTTCGGTGAGGGGCGGGGCGGTCATGACTCACCATGGGTTAGAGCGTTTCCGAACTTAACAGACTGGCGAAAACGCTCTAGATTCCTAGTTTGGCCGCGTTTTCGGACGGAAAACCGGGCCCACTTTTCCTGAAAACGCTCTATTGGTCGGAAAAGGGAAGACTGGGTGCCATGCAGCACCGCTGGAGTCAAGCGGATTTGCGTGACGACGGCCGTTTCAAATAGCCGACCAAAAGGGTCAACGCAGCCGGTGTCATGCCCTCCATCCGCGCCGCCTGTCCGAGATTGGCGGGACGCACCGATTGCAATTTTTCCCGGACCTCATTCGACAACCCGCCGATTCCCTGGTAATCCGTGTCCCGGGGAATGGTCATGGCCTCCTCCCGCCGAAACGCGAGAATTTCAGCCTCCTGTCTTGCTAAATAGCCGGCATAATGGGCATCGATTTCGATTTGCTCCACCACATCAGGGGCAAAACCGGCGAGCTCGGGCCAAATGCCATAAAGATCGGCCAGCGCGATGGAAGGATAAGCCAGAAGATCCAAGGCGCTGCGGCGGCGGCCGTCCTGGGTCACATTCAGACCCTGTCGACGGGCCTGAGTGGGGGTCACAACAGCCCCTCGGAACGCCCGGCGCGCCCGATCCAGATCGACCATTTTGGTGCGAAATCTGTCGGCCCGATCCGCGGCAATCAACCCGAGATCAAGGCCCAAAGGGGTCAATCGTTGATCCGCATTATCCGCCCTCAAAGACAACCGATATTCGGCCCGCGAGGTAAACATGCGATAGGGCTCGGTCACGCCGCGGGTCACCAAATCGTCAATCAACACCCCTATATAGGCTTGGGATCGATCCAAAACGAAACCGCGCGATTTACCCGCCGATTCGGCGCCGGCATTGAGGGCAGCATTGACTCCGGCCATCAAGCCTTGGGCGGCGGCTTCTTCATAGCCCGTGGTGCCGTTAATCTGACCGGCCAAAAACAAACCCCCTAGACGTTTTGTCTCTAATGTGGGGTAAAGTTCCCGAGGATCGACGTGGTCGTATTCAATGGCATAGCCAAAGCGGCGAATGACGACATTTTCCAATCCGGCAATGGTCCGGATGAAAGCCTCCTGAACCTCTTCGGGTAAAGAGGTGGAAATGCCGTTGGGATATATGGTGGTGTCATCAAGGCCCTCGGGTTCGAGAAATATCTGGTGGTGGGGCCGATCGGCGAACCGCATGACCTTGTCCTCGATCGATGGACAATAGCGCGGTCCGATGCCCTCGATCTGACCTGAATACATGGGCGCGCGATGAATATTGGCGCGAATAATACGGTGGGTTTCCGGCCCGGTATGGGTGATATGGCAACATACCTGTCGGCTCGGGATTCGGTCGGTCATATAAGAGAACGGCACCGGCACCGGGTCGCCCGGCTGCTCCTCCAACACGTCCCAATTTATGGTTTTGCCGTCCAAGCGCGGCGGTGTTCCGGTTTTCAGCCGGGCCATTTTCAGATTGAGGCGGTCAAGCGTATGGGCCAAGCCAATAGCCGGCGCCTCGCCCACCCGGCCCGCCGGGGTTCGCTTATGGCCGATATGGATTTCGCCGCGCAAAAACGTGCCCGTGGTGAGCACGACCTGGCCAGCCCTAATGGTCTCGCCGTCCTGGGATCTAATCCCGCATACCCGACCGTGTTCAATAACCAGGTCTTCAACCGCCCCTTCCCGGATATCCAATTGGGCGATTACCCGGAGCGCCGATTGCATGGCTTGGCGATAGAGTTTTCGATCCGCCTGTGCCCGGGGTCCGCGAACCGCCGGGCCCTTCCGTCGATTGAGCAGACGAAATTGAATCCCCGCTTGATCCGCCACCTGCCCCATCAGGCCGCCCAGAGCATCGATTTCCCGGACCAAATGGCCCTTGCCCACGCCGCCGATCGCCGGATTACACGACATTTCGCCAATGGTGGCGATCTTATGGGTCATTAATAGGGTGCGGGCACCCATGCGCGCGGCCGCCGCCGCCGCCTCGCAGCCGGCATGGCCGCCGCCGATCACAATCACATCATAACTGGTCCGTGCCGTCTTCATGACCGGCCCCAATGTTTCACGTGAAACAATTTTCATTTGCCGATACAAAAATCCGCGAAAATGACATCTAAAATATCCTCTACATCGGTTCGGCCGGTAATCCGGCCAAGCTGGCGACTCGCCATTCGCGCATCCTCCGCCCACAAAGAGATGTCGTCACTGGCGGTTTCGAGGCAGCGTCCTAGGGAATCGTGGCATTTTTCCAGGGCCTGACGATGCCGTAGGCGGGACAGATTAGGCGCCTCGGCCGCATCATAGGCCGCCGTGACCCGATCCGATAGGACCTGGATAAGCTCGCTCAGCCCCTCTCCGGTTTTGACCGACAGATACAATCGATTTTTGTCTGACGCCAAGGATTGCCTTTGCTCGGCCGACCACAAATCAATCTTGTTAACAATGACCACATCGCGGGGATCGATCTGTTGATGGGCTGGGGGCGCCCCATGATCGGTCACGTGGTCCACCCAAAGTCTCACATCGGCGTCGGCGGCGCGCATGTGAGCCCGCCGAATGCCCTCGCTTTCGATGGCGTCCGAGTTCTCTTTGAGACCGGCCGTATCCGCCACACTGACCGGTATGCCGGCCAAATCCAGCTGAACTTCGATAACGTCTCGGGTGGTGCCCGAGATGTTGGACACAATGGCCACATCGCGCCGGGCCAAGGCATTTAGCAGACTCGATTTACCCACATTGGGCGGGCCGAGAATAACCATGCGGACCCCATCGCGGAGCCGCTCACCGCGATGTTTGTCGTCCAAATGGCGGGCGATGCTGTGACGGACCCGGGTCAAAAGGGGCGCTGTTTTAGCCCGGGTTTCATCGGGAATTTCTTCGTCGGGAAAGTCGATAATCGCCTCCAAATAGGCCAAAGCCTGGACCACATCAGCCCGCCACGATTCGTATAATGCGCCCAAACTGCCTTCCATTTGGCGCAAGGCTTGGCGCCGTTGGGCCTCGGTTTGGGCCGCGATGAGGTCGGCCAGTCCTTCCGCTTCCGTCAGATCGAGCTTACCGTTCTCAAAGGCGCGGCGGGTGAACTCGCCTGGCTCTGCAGGCCTCAACCCGGCCGCGCTCAAGCTTTCCGACACGCTGGTAATAACCGCCGGCCCGCCATGAATATGAAACTCGGCGACATCTTCCCCGGTAAAACTGTGCGGCGCCGGAAAGAAAAGAACCAAGCCGTGGTCCAATTTGTCACCGTCACTCGGCCGATAAAAACATTTATACGCCGCTTTGCGGGGCTCGGGCGCGCGGTCCCGAGTCAGGGTCTCGAGGGTGGCTTTCGCTTCCGGGCCGGACAGCCGGATGATGGCAATCCCGGCACGTCCCGCCCCGCTGGATAAGGCAAAAATAGTGTCGCGGCCACTCATCATGGTGTCAATGGCTCCGTTCGGCAAACTCAGTGATCAGTCCGTCTTGTTGTCGGTGTCATGGCGGCCCGATGTGGCACCGGTCGCCGCCGCCCACAGGCCTTGCTGGAATTCTTGAAACACGTCACTGCCCATGGGGAACCAAAGCTTGGCCATGCTCTCCGGATCGAGATAGGGCAGGGCTTTGGCCGCCGCCTGTTTCATTTGATCGACCATGACGTCGTGAACTGGGGTGACATCGGGCAATCCCAGAAATCGTCTGGCCTCTTCCGGCGTGCAATCAATATTGAACGTGACTTTCATAAGATAACTCCCTTGCCAGGGGCGCCGTCGCCCCCGTCTTTGCCAAAGACGTGACAATGGGTGCCGAGTCAAGCCGCTCGATTTTCTATGAAAGCCACGATAAAGTCGCCACCCAATCACGTTTTCTCCGCCACGCCACCTGCAACCACGAAAGAAGGATGAGCCATGCCTGGTCAAGAAATTACCATTGCCACCAAAGACGGCGACTTTATGGGTTATTTATCGTTACCGGCGTCGGGATCCGGTCCTGGTGTCGTTGTGATTCAGGAGATTTTTGGGGTCAACAGCTTCATGCGCGAGATCGCGGATTGGCTGGCGGACCAAGGATATGTCGCGCTCAGCCCGGATCTTTTCTGGCGCCTAGAGCCCGGCATTCAGCTCAATGATGGGTCTGAGGAAGAATTGCAAAAGGCCTTCGACTTATATGGCAGATTCCATGTGGATAAGGGCGTTGACGATATCGCCGCAACCATCGCCCATTTGCGAACCTTGGAGGCGTGTAGCGGCAAGGTCGGCGCGGTCGGCTTCTGTTTGGGTGGTTTGCTCGGCTATTTGACAAGCGCGCGAACCGATTGCGACGCCTCGGTGGCCTATTACGGCGTGAATATCGATCAGAAGCTCGATGAAGCGAGCCGGATCAGCAAGCCGCTCTTGCTCCATGTGGCTGAAAAAGATCAATTCGTGCCGCCCGATGCCCAGAAGTTAGTGGCCGACGGGTTGGCCCATAATTCCTACACCACTCTGCATAGCTATGCCGGTGTCGACCACGGATTTGCCCGACCCAGCGGCCAACATTACGATCCCGCCGCGACTCATCTTGCCCATGAGCGGACTCTGGACTTTTTCGCCAGCCATTTGCGTGAGACAAAGGTCTCCTAACATATCTTCCAAGGTGAAATATGATGAGCAACATTTATGCGTTCCGCTTCCGTGAATTCGGCGGCCCCGACGTTTTGACCTGGCAAGAGGTGGCGCTCGCTTCACCGAGCGAGGGGCAGGTCACGGTTCAGCACACAGCGGTGGGATTGAATTTTATCGATGTTTATTATCGCACCGGCCTTTATCCGGTCACGTTGCCAAGTGGACTCGGCCTTGAGGCGGCCGGCCATGTAACCGCCCTTGGCGCCGGGGTGACCGATTTTCACGTGGGCGATCGGGTGGCCTATGCCACCGGCCCGCTCGGTGCCTATGGGCAGGCGCTCAATGTGCCGGCCGATCGGCTGGTCCCGGTGCCCGACGGGATCGACGATCGCCAAGCGGCCGCCATGATGTTGCAGGGCCTCACGGCGCACTATCTGTTGCGTCAAACTTACCGGGTGCAACCGGGTGATACTATTTTAGTCCATGCGGCGGCGGGTGGTGTCGGTCTGATCCTTTGTCAGTGGGCGAAACATTTGGGAATATCGGTGATTGGTACCGTGGGTAGTGAACAAAAGGCCGACCTCGCCGGTACTCATGGCTGTGACTATCCCATTCTTTACAAAACGGAAAGCGTCGTCGACCGTGTTCGTGAGATTACCGGCGGTGAGGGCGTTGCCGTGGTCTATGATTCGGTAGGCGCCGACACGTTTATGGATTCGCTTGAGTGTTTAAGATTGCGCGGTCTGATGGTGAGTTTCGGTAATTCATCCGGTCCACCACCGGCTTTAGAAGTGGGCTCGCTTGGGCCCAAAGGCTCCCTGTACGTAACCCGGCCGTCTTTGTTTCATTATACGGCAACCAAAAAAGCTTTGCTGGCTGGTGCGCAAGAGCTGTTTGACGTCGTGCAATCCGGTGCCGTGAAAATTGAAATCAATCAAACCTACCCGTTGCAGGATGCGCCTCAAGCCCATGCCGACTTGCAGGCGCGCAAAACCACCGGTTCAACTGTTTTCATCGTGTAAGGAAAAGACTAGATCCCCGTTCACAATTCATTGAATCAGGGGCGGAGATCTAGATTTGTTATTGGTCGCACATTCGAACCCAAAAACCGTGTACACCCCGGCCTTCGCCCGAGGCATGCTTTTTGTGAATGCGCTCTAGG
Organism: Alphaproteobacteria bacterium; assembly: GCA_004356335.1. Classification (GTDB taxonomy): domain Bacteria; phylum Pseudomonadota; class Alphaproteobacteria; order SMXP01; family SMXP01; genus SMXP01. Next base: position 8,293 of record SMXP01000155.1, read on the forward strand.
GTCCCGCGACTTCGTTGGGTTTAGGTTTTCATAGAATCAAAGAATTCTTTATTGTTCTTGGTGCTTTTGAGTTTATCGATAAGAAATTCCATGGCATCCACAACACCCATGGGATTCAAAATGCGCCGTAAAATAAAGATTTTTTGAAGCGTATCACTATCGATGAGCAATTCTTCCTTTCGAGTGCCTGACTTTATGATATCGATTGCCGGGAAAATACGCTTATCGGAAATCTTGCGATCCAAAACAATTTCCGAGTTTCCGGTTCCTTTAAACTCCTCAAAGATCACCTCGTCCATGCGGCTGCCGGTATCGATTAACGCAGTCGCTATAATTGTAAGCGATCCTCCTCCTTCGATATTTCGAGCTGCACCAAAGAAACGTTTGGGACGTTGTAAGGCATTCGCATCGACACCACCGGTCAGCACTTTACCCGACGACGGAATAACAGTGTTATAAGCGCGGCCTAAACGCGTAATTGAGTCAAGCAGAATCACTACGTCACGACCATGTTCGACCAAACGTTTCGCTTTTTCGATCACCATCTCAGCGACTTGAACATGACGCGATGCCGGCTCGTCAAACGTGGAACTGACTACTTCGCCTGCAACAGAGCGCTGCATATCCGTTACTTCCTCAGGACGTTCGTCAATCAGGAGCACAATAAGATAACACTCCGGATGATTTTCCGTAATCGAATGGGCGATACTTTGTAGAATGAATGTCTTACCAGTGCGAGGTTGCGCCACAACCAAGGCCCGCTGACCTTTTCCTAACGGTGCAACCAGATCAATGACACGCGCGGTTATATCCTTCCTCTCTGGATTCTTCGATTCCATAACCATAAGTTCTTCAGGATAAAGCGGCGTTAAATTATCAAAGTGAACTTTATGGCGGGCCTTATCCGGATGATCGAAATTAATCGTAATGACCTTGAGCAAAGCAAAATAGCGCTCACCGTCTTTTGGACTGCGAATTTGGCCTTCTACCGTATCTCCCGTCCTCAATGAAAACCGGCGTATTTGACTTGGGCTTACATAGATATCATCCGGGCCAGGTAAGTAATTAGCATCAGGAGATCTCAAGAATCCGAAACCGTCCTGCAAAACTTCAAGGACACCGCCAGCCGTAATTTCGACATTCTGATCCGCAAGCTGCTTTAGAATAGCAAACATCATATCTTGCTTGCGCATCACGCTTGCATTTTCGACCTTAAGTTCTTCCGCAAACTCGAGAAGTTCGGTCGGCGATTTAGCTTTAAGTTCTTGAAGCTTCAATTCTTGAAGCGACATGGCACTCCCCATCATTTTTTCTGAGCTGTACAATTCGGGCTAAGAAAACCAAGGATTAAGTAAGACTGAGAGCTACAACGATTGTTAAACTTGCCCCCTGGATCTGAATACGTCTTATGTTCAAAGGCGAATTCTAGAGGGAGCTCAAAAGGTGGGTCTAAGCCTGGTCCAGTGCTTTTAAAAGCCCGAGAGCCGAAATACGCTTCATTGCGCTATACTTATAACGAGAATAAATCAGATTCCTTAATTAACTATATAACCTCAATTGACTGAGAAGCAAAAAGAATTTGCTTGTTTTATCATCTCTAGATCTTACCAAATAACCTCTCGACCATTATTAACTTTGTTACCAAGATCAATCATTACAGGTAGTGCTTACCACGGGTCATACCATTAGCCCTACCAGCTTCTATATGATTCTAAACAGCTTTTTTAGATGTTAGTTATTAAATTGATCAGTTGATTTCCAAATTTGTCTTCCTGTGTCCTTAATAATAAATAATAGAGATTCTTAGGTATTTGAGGTAGTAGGCCCTGTGAGATCTTGGGATTTTTTGATTTCCTCAATTTTCTTAACAATTTGCAAGAAAGATTTTTGCGAGGAAATAATGCTGTGGATCATATAATAAGTTGAGACTATCCAAAATAACCGTTTGAAATCAATTATTTATGAAAATGTTGTTGGGTAGAAAGTAGGTATTGAATAGGTAGAAAAAGACAACCTGATAACATTCACAATCTGTGTGTTCTTTTTTCCGACGAACAATATTATGTGAATCAGCACCTGACTTACCCACAGACCTTGCAGCTGTGTTGCTGACGTCGCTATATGCCCACCGGATATTCACAATATTTGAGGGAGAAAAGGTTTCAGCAAGGAAGTGACCTTATTCGGCACAAACGCCATGGTAGTAAAATCACAACCAGCAACTCATTTTCATCTTCATCTTGTGTCCGATGCGACCGGCGAGACGTTGAATGCTGTAGCAAAGGCCACCTGTGCTCAGTTTGAAGCGGTCAAGCCGATCGAACACGTTTATGCTCTTGTTCGATCACCGCGGCAACTACAGCGTGTACTTAAGGATATCGAAGGGGCACCCGGTATCGTTCTTTATACTATGATGAATAACAATCTCCGCGCTATCTTGGAGAAGCACTGCCAGCAATTGGCCATGCCGTATCTGTCGGTCTTGGACCCTGTTCTAGGGATCTTGGGGAATTATCTTGGTACAAAGCTTTCTCATAAAGCCGGCGGCCAACATGTCCTCAATGCGGAATACTTCAAAAAGATCGATGCCTTAAATTTCACCATGGCCCATGACGATGGTCAGAATGCTCATGAACTGAACGACGCTGATATTGTACTCCTCGGCGTTAGCCGCACATCAAAAACACCAACTTGCATCTATCTCGCCAATAGGGGACTCAGAACTGCGAATGTGCCGATCATAAAAGATGTACCGCTGCCCTCTGAGCTTGACGAATTAAGAAATCCTCTGGTTATCGGACTTACGATTTCCACACATCGCCTGGTTCAAGTCCGTCGTCAGCGCCTTATATCAATGAAGGTGAAAGAGGAAACGAGTTATATAGATCAAGCGGAGGTGCAAAAGGAAATAATTTTTGCACGGAGGATATTCGACAGCCATAATTGGCCCGCACTTGATGTCTCGCGCCGGTCTATTGAAGAAACCGCGGCTGCGATCATGAATCTTTTTTCTGAGCGGGAGCAATCACAAGAAGTTGCTACAGCGGAACCGGCGCAATGAACCCCGCGAAAGAACCAGAAGGTATGGATGATGCAAGTGTGATCCTTGCATCACAGAGCGAAGTGCGTGCTCGTATGTTGCGGGCTGCGGGCGTACGCTTCCATATTGAACCGGTCAAGGTTGATGAAGAAGAGCTGCGTCGAGGCTTTGTCAATGAGGGCGCGCGCGGCCATGAAATTGCCGAGGCGCTGGCCGAAATCAAGGCGATACGCGCCTCGGGACGCACCGAACGGCTGGTCATCGCCGCCGATCAAATATTGAGCCTGGATAGGCAGATTTTTGGTAAGCCTACGTCTCTCGAGGAAGCGCGGTCGCAATTGTTGAAGCTAAGAGGACAAACCCATGAGTTGGCCTCGGCGGTTTGCGTCGCCAAAAGCGGTGCGGTGATCTGGCGCAAGCTCGACACAGCCGAACTTCGAATGAGGCGATTTTCCGACGACTTTCTCGATTGGTATTTGCTGCGCCATGGCGACCGCGTCATGACAAGTGTCGGCGGCTATCAGATTGAGGGTGAGGGACTGCAATTGTTTGAGTCGATCAAGGGCGATTACTTCACCATACTCGGATTACCGCTCACCGACTTGCTGGCATTCCTCCGCGTGCACGGTATGTTGTTGTCATGACATTGACAGGCAAGGCTCGTATTGCCGGTGTGATCGGTTGGCCGGTGTCACATTCACGGTCGCCGGCGCTGCATGGATATTGGCTAGGGCAATATAATATAGATGGCGCGGTCCTGCCGCTCGCTGTTGCGCCCGAGGATCTTTCTTTGGCGCTAAAGGCGCTGCCGAAAATGGGCTTCGTTGGTGCTTGTGTGACGTTACCGCACAAACAGCAGACCTTGACGCTTATGGATGACGTGGACCCTGCCGCGCAAACCATTGGCGCCGTCAATACGATTGTTGTGGGAAATGATGGACGTCTTATTGGTTCGAACACGGATGGCTTTGGTTTTATTGAAAACCTCCGCCAGTCAATTCCGGCATGGGATCCGGAGGGCGGATCTGCTGTCGTACTGGGCGCCGGCGGTGCGGCGCGTGCTGTGATCCATGGGCTGGCGGCGGCTGGGACAGGTAAGATTTGCCTGGTCAACCGAACCGAATCGAACGCCCGAAAGGTGGTGGAGGATCTTGGCGACAATATAAAAGCTAAAATTCAAGTGGTGCCATGGTCCGAGCGCTCCAATGAACTTGAAGACGCGACGCTTCTTGTCAATACGACCAGTCTTGGCATGCAAGGCCAACCTGCTTTGGAGATCAGTTTGGCTCGGCTCGGCCCAAACGCAATCGTCAGCGATATTGTTTATACGCCGCTCGAAACAGATTTGCTTGCACAAGCAAAGCAACGCGGCCATCCCATTGTGGATGGCTTGGGCATGCTGATCCATCAAGCGCGACCGGGATTTAAAGCTTGGTTTGGCCGGGACCCGGAGGTTACCGAAGGACTCAGGAAATTCCTGATCGCAGATCTCATGGAATAAAACCGTGATTGTCATAGGACTAACCGGTTCGATAGGGATGGGCAAAACGGAGACCGCGCGCCTTTTTATGCAAGAAGGTGTGCCGGTTTACGATGCCGACGCGGAGGTCCACCGCCTCTATGATAAAGGCGGCGCAGCGGTGCCGCTCATTGCCGCCGTGTTTCCCAGTGCCGTCAAAAATGGCGTCGTGGAGCGCGATCAATTATCCAAAATTGTTTTGCAAGACAAAGCCGCATTGGCGCGGCTTGAAGCGATCATTCACCCGATGGTGCAAGCGTGCCGAGAAGATGCCATCAAACACGCACAGTCCAAGGGCGCCGAACTCATCGTGCTCGACATCCCTCTGCTGTTCGAAAAGGGCGGCCACAGCGAAGTTGATTGCGTCGTAGTGGTGAGCGCGCCTCACCATATTCAGCGCGCGCGCGTGCTGCAGCGCGCGGGTATGACCGAGGACAAACTCGACTCAATTCTTCAACAACAAATACCGGACGCGCAAAAGCGTCAAAGAGCGGATTACATCGTGAGGACGGATAAGGGGCTTGAGGATGCTCGTGGCCAAGTGCGCGACATCATTCAGTCCATAAAGTCAAAAAGCGACTCAAGGGCCGACGAGAGTCTTTAGCTTTTGCAGTTGATCGGGCATTCTCATGTAACGGATTCGGCGGCTGTTTGAATCGGCACCGGCCATTATGGTGGTCGGAATCAAAGCGGTGGGTTATGCGGGAAATTGTGCTTGATACGGAAACAACCGGGCTCGATCCCGAGAACGGGCATCGCATCATTGAAATTGGCTGTATCGAGTTGCTCAACCATGTGCCGAGCGACCGCGTATTTCATTGTTATCTTAATCCGCAACGATCGGTACCGGCGGCGGCGGTGGAAATTCACGGGCTTACGGATGCGCTTTTGGCCGACAAGCCGGTGTTTTCCGATGTGGTCGACGATTTTGTTGCCTTTATCGATAAGGCGCCGTTGGTCATTCACAATGCGTCCTTTGATATGGGCTTTTTAAACGCCGAGCTGCGCCGCACGGACCGACCCGAATTGTTGCCCGAGCGGGCAATCGATACCCTGGTCATGGCGCGGCGCAAATTTCCCGGCTCGCCCAATTCTCTGGATGCGCTGTGCCGGCGTTTTGAAATCAGCACGGAATCGCGACACAAGCACGGCGCCCTGGTAGATGCCGCGCTCTTGGCGGAGGTTTATCTGGAACTCATAGGGGGGCGGCAGCCCGGCCTTGTGTTCGAACAGACGGAAGGCAACGGCGCGGCGGAAGAGTCTCGTGCCGGCCTATTGCGGTCCCGGCCGCGGCCGCTGCCGCCTCGGGTTACGCCCGAGGAAAAGATCGCACATGAGCGGTTTATCGAACAAATTATTGGCCCGGGCGCCCTTTGGCGGGGTTAACCAGCGGACCGCCGGACATGGGACCAAACGATTTAGGGCCTTTCCGGTTTTGATAGAATCAAAACCTGACCCTAAGTTGTTGTTTTATCGTGTTTCCGGACGGAAAACCGGGCCCGTTCATCCCTTCAATCGATCCACCGGATCGATTGACCTTGGCAAGGACGGTCTTCACTCCTGGAAACACTCTAATTCACCGTCGGCGGCGCCGGCGCGGCGGTTTTTTCATTTTGTCTGGCTTGTTGCGTATCCATTTGCTTTTGGTAAAGCGCCGCAAAATCAATGGGATCGAGCAATAAGGGTGGGAAGCCGCCATCGCGGATGGCGTCGGCCACCACGCGCCGGGCAAAGGGAAACAGCTGGCGCGGGCATTCAATCAGCACGATAGGTTGCTTTTGATTGTCGGCTATGTTTTGCAATCGGAACAGACCGGCATAAAGCAATTCGATAATGAAGGCTGTTCTGTCTGCCCGTTTGGCCGTAACGGAGATCTTGATCGTGACCTCAAAATCCGTGTCGGATTCCCGCTTGGCTTGAACATCGACCGACGCATCAATTTTCGGGGTTTCTTGATTGGCCCCCAGAGAGGCCGGGGCATGGGGGTTTTCGAACGATAGGTCCTTCACGTATTGCGCGATAATGCGCAATTGCGGCGGCTGTTTGGCGTCCCCTTTGGACGCGCCGGCACTTTCTGAAGGGCGCGCCCCCGCCTCGTTATCGGCCATTATGTGTTCCTCTACCTGCATTTTGCGATGGCGCGGCCTGGTGCGTATCACGTCCTTTATGGCCTTACAAGGCGAGGCGGCTTTCCGCCGGTCGGCAAGGCTCGCCGATGATGGGGCGGTGTTGCACAAAGCCGATCGACGCACTAAATAAACAGCAAGCACTTTGATAACCCTTGGCTGATAATCTCCGGTTCGCCTATAGACCGCCCGGTGCGATCGGCGTAACCTTTTGGTGCAAGGGCATCCCGTGGGGTGGGGCTTAGGGTTAGGGTCTTTCCGGTTTTGATGGAATCAAAACCTGACCCTAAGTTGTTGTTTTATCGTGTTTCCGGACGGAAAACCGGTGGCCGCTTTTCCTGGAAACACTCTAGGTATGGGATAAGGGCCGCCGCGTCATGTTAGGACACGAAAAATGAGTTCCACTATAGTGGATATAATTATTTTGGCCGCCATTGCGGCGTTCATCATTTTGCGCTTGCGCAACGTCTTAGGCCGCCGGACCGGCAATGAAAGGCCGCGCCAGCCTCCTTTTGGCCATCGCGATTCAACGGATACGACAGATAGCCATGGGCGGGACGGCAATGTGGTGCCATTGCCCGGCGCGTCTACCGCCAATGGCCAGTCGGCCCCGGAATCACAGGAAGCGTTGAAAAAAATTGCGCAAAATGATCCGACCCTGGTTCAGAGTTTAACACAGGTGCAACTGGCCGACCGTCAGTTCGAGCCGGAAGGTTTTCTGGCCGGCGCCAAGGCGGCCTATGAAATGGTCGTCACCGCTTTCGCAGCGGGCGATCGCAAGGGCCTCAGACCGCTGCTTTCCGATGAAGTCTATGACAGCTTCGAATCCGTCATTCGCCGCCGCGAGGACAAGGGACTGAAAACGGAATCCAAGTTCATCGGATTGGACCGCGCCGAAATTCTTGCGGCAAGCTTGAAGGAACGGATTGCCGAAATCACGGTGAAATTCATCAGCGAGATCGTCTCGGTGACCAAGAATGCCGATGGCGCCGTTGTCGAAGGCGATCCGACGAGTGTTCGGCGCATCACCGATATCTGGACATTCGCGCGGGATACCGCTAGTTCGGATCCAAATTGGAAGCTCATCGGTACGACGGTGGGTCATTAACGGGCGCAACCGCAACGGCTTGCGATCCGTCTCCATCCTACACTGGCCTTCTTGCGGATCATTTGGCGGATCATGAATAATCGCGCGACCATCTATGGCGTGGTACTCACCATTCTGATTATCAACCTTTTCGCCCTTGCTTGGGTTGCGAGTTTTGTCGCCGGCGGCCCTTCTCTGGTCATTAAACAAGTCGAATTCGACGGACTTCCCGGTTGGTCGTCAGCCGATCCCGGCCCGGCCCTCGCGACCTTCTTGAGATCGTGCGAGCGGTTAACAACGCGGCCGGGCGACCAACCGCTCGATCGGCTGGTATCGAGCGAGCGGTTGCAGCGATTATACGGACGGGTCGACGATTGGCGGCCGGTCTGTGCCGCGGCCGACCGGCTCGACGGGCGCCAAGGGGCCGACGTAAAGGGCTTCTTTGAGGACGCCTTTGCCGCATTTTTGGTCTACGAAAGGGGGCGCCGCCCGGGGCTTTTTACCGGCTATTACGAACCCTTGTTGTCGGGCAGCCGGACGCGGCAAGCCGGTTTCGAGGTGCCGTTGCGGCGCCTTCCGGCGGATCTCGTGTCGGTCGATCTGGGCGCCTTCCGGGCCGATTTGAAGGGTCGGCGGATTGCCGGGCGGGTCACGTCAAATCGCCTAAGTCCTTACGAAACCCGGGCGGACATCGTTTCAGGGGTGCTTGAGGATGACGTGCCGGTGCTTGTTTGGATCGACGATCCCATTGGTGTCTTTTTTCTTCACATCCAAGGCAGCGGCCGGGTGGTTCTGACCGATGGAACGGTCATGCGCGTGGGCTATGCGGGCCAAAACGGCCATCCCTATTCGTCGATCGGGCGCATCTTGAGGCAACGTGGCGAATTGGAACCGGACAACATCTCCCTGCCATCCATCAAGCAATGGCTCGAAGACAATCCCGATCAAGCGCCCGATCTGTTGAACCAAAACGCCTCTTACGTTTTCTTTCGGGACATTGTGGTGGATGATCCGGATCTGGGGCCCCTGGGTGCCCAAGATGTGCCGCTTACGGCACGGCGCAGTCTGGCGGTCGACCGCCGCTATGTGCCCCTGGGCGCGCCGGTCTGGCTGGATGGGACCAAGCCGTCTTTGTCGTCGCCCGGCGCCGATGAACCGTTTCAAACCCTCATGGTGGCTCAAGATACCGGCGGCGCCATACGCGGCGCCCAGCGCGGGGATGTCTTTTGGGGCTTTGGTCAGGCGGCGGAAGACATTGCCGGTGTCATGCAACACCCGGGTCACATGTATGTTTTGGTGCCAAAAGATCTGGCCGATCGGCCATCGGAGTAAAATCTAAATAGAGAATCTCATTTAAAAATAAGACTTTAATTAAATTTGACCAAAACACCCCGCAAGTTAACCATGTTAACACTTTGTTAATAAATAAGGTTTTCGAAAATCTTTCCGAATCAATGGCTTGTGGCTTAATGCTATGTAATCATTGAGGGTAACCATATTCAAACGTTGATTTACCGAAGATAACGACCCTTAGAGCGTTTCCGAATTTAACTGAATCGCGAAAACGCTCTAAGTTCTTGTTGGTCGCATTTTCTTAACGCGAACCGGTGCCCACTTCCCTCGAAAATGCTCTAGGCGGACGGCAAAGTGACCCGAGATCGACCACCCACATCGGACGAACTGGCCCTTTGGCAGCGCGCTATGGGGGATGTGGCGCGCCGGCGGCCGGCGGACGATCCCAGCCCGGCTCGGCCGGCCGCACCGGGCGGTGCCCCAAACAGAACGCCGCGACGGCCCTCGGGACCGGCGACCGGCGTCGTTTCGGCTCCGCAATTACCGGCACCGGGCGCTTTGGAGGCCAAATTCAAACGGCATTTGGTGCGCGGCCGGATTGCCATCGACGCCCGGCTGGATCTTCATGGTGCCCGGCAGGCCGAAGCCCATGGCCGGCTCAATCGGTTCATCGAGCAAAGCCGGCGCGATGGCCATCGATGTGTGCTGGTGATCACCGGAAAAGGCAGCCCGGGGGCATTTGGCGAGGAACGCGGCGTGTTGCGGCGTGTGGTGCCGGAATGGTTGCGCCAAACGCCCCTGGCGTCCCAGATCATCGGGCTAGAGCCGGCCGCCCCCCATCATGGCGGCGCGGGCGCGCTTTATGTGTTGCTGCGCACCAAACCCATGCGCTCTAAAGGATGAATTTGCTGAGATCTGCGTTCTTGGCCAAATCGCCCACATGCTCCATCACGTAATCGGCGTCGATCACCACGGATTCGCCGGGCCGGTCGGTCGCCGTAAAACTGACATTGTCGAGTACGCGCTCCAGCACGGTTTGCAGCCGCCGCGCGCCGATATTCTCCACTGTGGAATTGACCTCCGCCGCCACATTGGCAATCGCCTCGATGCCGTCCTCGGTGAAATCCAGGGTGAATTGTTCGGTCGCCATCAACGCTTTGTATTGCTTGATGAGGCTGGCCTCGGGCTCGGTCAGGATCCGCTTGAAATCCTCTTTGGTCAGGGCGTCCAGTTCGACACGGATGGGCAACCGGCCTTGAAGTTCAGGCAACAGATCCGACGGCTTGGCCAAGAGGAACGCACCTGCGGCGATGAACAGAATATGATCGGTCTTCACCGCGCCGTATTTGGTGCTGACCGTGGTGCCTTCGATCAGGGGCAACAAATCTCGCTGCACGCCTTCGCGGCTGACATCGCCGCCCACGCGCTCCGACCGGACGGTGATCTTATCGAGTTCGTCGAGAAAGACGATGCCGTCATTTTCCACCGAATCGAGCGCTTCGTGGATGAGTTGCTCCTCATCGAGCAGCCTGTCGGATTCTTCGGCGATCAATAGATCATGGGTTTCACGAACCTTCAGGCGCCGCTGTTTGGTGCGGCTGCCCATGGCTTTGCCGAGAATGTCGTTGAGATTGACCATGCCCATTTGGGCCCCCGGCATGCCGGGGATCTCGAAGCTCGGCATCAGGCTCGAATGGTCGGCCACTTCAATGTCGACTTCTTTGTCATCGAGCTCGCCGGCGCGCAATTTTTGCCGAAAGGATTCCCGTGTCGAAGCGCCGGCGCTTTTGCCGACCAGCGCATCCAAAATGCGATCTTCTGCGTTTACCGCCGCCTGGGCGGAGACCTCTTTGTGCTTGCGTTCGCGCACCAGTCCAATCGACACTTCGACCAAGTCGCGTATGATCTGCTCGACATCGCGGCCGACATAACCGACCTCGGTAAACTTGGTCGCCTCGACCTTGACGAAGGGCGCTAAGGCCAGACGGGCCAGGCGGCGTGAGATTTCCGTTTTGCCGACCCCGGTGGGGCCGATCATTAAAATGTTCTTGGGCAGCACTTCCTCGCGCAGATCGTCCGATAATTGCTGGCGGCGCCAGCGATTGCGCAGGGCAATGGCGACCGCCCGCTTGGCGTCGTTTTGGCCGACGATGTAGCGGTCGAGTTCCGATACGATTTCTCTGGGTGAAAACGCGTTCATGTGTGGGGACAAACCTAAACTTCCAGTTTTTCGAGAATGATGTTGTTGTTGGTATAAACACAAATTTCGGCGGCGATCTTGAGCGCCTTGCGGGCAATGTCCTCAGCCGTCATGTCGGATTCGTAAAGCGCCCGCGCCGCCGCCAAGGCGAAATTGCCGCCCGATCCAATGGCCATGAGCCCGTTTTCGGGATCGAGAACGTCACCGGTGCCGGTCAGGACCAGGCTGACCTCGTTGTCGGCCACGATCATCATGGCTTCGAGCCGCCTCAAATAGCGGTCCGTGCGCCAATCTTTGGCCAATTCAACGCATGCCCGGGTCAATTGCTTAGGGTATTGCTCGAGTTTGGCCTCAAGCCGTTCGAACAAAGTCAACGCATCGGCGGTCGCCCCGGCAAAACCGGTAATAACGTTGCCTTTGCCCAAGGGCCTGACCTTGCGGGCATTCCCTTTGATCACCGTATCCCCCAGGCTCACTTGGCCGTCCCCGGCGATCACCACCTGGTTACCCTTGCGCACGGTGAGAATGGTTGTGCCGTGCCATGACGTGCTGTTCGGGGACATTTGGTGATGTTCAGACATTTTTGATAAGGGTTCGCCGGTAGTGCGGCGAACTGGGAAAAGCCCGCACGGTTTTTGCAGCCATTATTGGCTTGAAAATCGCCTCTCATTTGGCCCTTTGCAGGGCGCAGGTCAAGGGCACGAAACTTGGTTGTCACGGTTGGGTGTTAACAATCCATCGGCAAGGCCCCCGTTTCGGAGTATAGGAAGTCGTTCCACAAGACCGGGGCGGCGTCCAGGCCGGCCCCGGGGATGAGAAAGGCAAGGCGCCATGCGCACGGCAACGGTTGAGCGAAAAACCGCGGAAACGGAAGTTTTTGTCTCCATCGATCTCGACGGGACCGGCGAGTACGATGTGGATACGGGCATAGGTTTTCTCGATCACATGTTGGAAAGCTTCTGCAAACATTCGCTGATCGATCTCAAAGTGCGGGCC
>SMXP01000156.1 GCA_004356335.1 Alphaproteobacteria bacterium
ACCCCGACCAAGAGCAATACGGCGCCATATGCCCGTAAATATGGCAATGATCAAATTACTTTGGTCGTTGCAATGAATGCCACGACCACGACCAGGAAGTATGTGGTCCAGATCGGAAAGATGGAGATATTGAAAGTCCGTTTGACCAATCCCTCGATCTCGGGCGTCGAGCCTTCCACTGCCAGCCGCATAAACGCTGGCGCCATCGGATCAAACGCAACGACGATCCCCAGACATGTCAGGTTTATGAGGCCATAGAGCCCCACCTTCCAAAGGAGCCAGGTGCCCTGCGGATCGAAAGGGCCATTACCCATCGCGGACATGATGGCTATGACGATCAGCCCGACCCCGACGATCCCGATAATAATATTGGCAAAGTGAGCCACCTTCTGCCCCCATGGCTTATCGTAAAAGATCGCGCCGGTCATGCTGATCGCCCACCAGACTATGGAAAACAGCCAGACCATGGCTAACCAAAAATCGCTGATCTCCAGCAGTCCCATTTCGCGCGATAGCATTACGCCAAGCGGCAGCGCGGCTTTCCACATCGTGCGCGGGATCAATTCGAGACGCAGAGCGATATGCAACAGCAACATGCGTGTTTCAAACGGCAGCGAGGAATCCGTCGACTTCTTGGCAGACAGGAACACGCCCATGTCGCAACCGACCCAGCCTACGAACATGATGATATGCAGGTATTTCCAGAACAGGAAAGATGCGGTCATCTCCATGCTTCAGCCCTCCTGTGCCGTGCTGCCAACAACCAGCGCACTGCTCGGCTGTGCGGAATACGGTGATCCCGGCTGCGAAATCCCCAGCCAGGCTGCAATCAGCAGGGCCGCCCATATGGCAAATACGAACAGCCGCCCTCTTCCGAGACTCGCAATCATGGCGTTGTTGATTTCGTCGTTGGGTTCCTCGTTCTCTAGACGCCTCAGACTCGAGAAGAACGGCTCCATCTGCTTGCGCATCATCAGACCCAGGAACACAATCGCGGCAAACAGATAAAGTTTTCCGGCCACCCAGGGCGCCGGTTCAAGCCGGCCTGCAACGAGGGAATAGGTGGTGGACACGATCACACCGACAATAACGATCCAGCGCAGTACGTCGTCGAGTTTCGCCATCGTGCCACCAAACCATGTGCCTTCGCGAAAATACGCGACAACAACGATGAACAGCCATACTGGACCGAGCAGGATAATACCGATCCATTGCCAGGTCGGATGATCCAGGCCCACGGCCTCGGTCAGAATACCACCAACCGTGAGCATAAGACTCACGCACACCCGCGGCATGAACTCGATGGTGTGCATCATTCGACCAGCCGTGAGACGCTGGCTCGGCGTCATCGTAGCGCTGGCGGCCTTCGTGCTCCATACATAGACGCCCACGTCAGGACCGAGCCAGAACACGAACAACAGCACGTGAAATACCAGTGCCACTTCATAGCCGGTAATGACATAGTCCGACTCCGCGGACAGTGTAAGGGCTTGGGCCTGACCCAGACACAACAATACCGCGATCGCTGCAAAGCCTAAAAATGCGCGCTGCATGGCCATCCTTCCGGTAGAGGCGCTATTTTTTAGCGCGATTGCCGCCACATTGCCAATTATCCACCCCAGAGGAAACATGTCAGCCGCGTAGCGGCCAGACAAGTACTAGAGTATTTCCAGGGAAAGTGGCCACCGGTTTTCCGTCCGGAAACACGACAAAACAACAACTTGGGGTCAGGTTTGATTCCATCAAAACCGGAAAGACCCTAGGGCCTCATTTGATCGGTCATTGTTACCGGCCTTAATGAACTTGGTTGGTTTTAGGCTCCTTGGAAAAATATATGATAGATAAGCAATCCGATAATGAGCAGCTTGCCATAATCAAGATCGAAGGCTGTGCCCTCACCAAAGCTTTTTTCAAATTTTTCAAGCATGGTCCGCTATTCCTTTCAAAGGGGCCGCTTTTTTGATGCATCATAAACGGCTGTAATGTCCGCGATGGGTTCAGGCTGTGTGATAAGTCGGTTTTTGAGCGAAGTGGACACCGGTTCGCGTTAAGAGTGAGGCTGGCATACAGCCGAACGCGACCAAACAAGGACTTAGAGCCCATTCAGGAAAAGCATGCCCCGGCGAAGGCCGGGGTGGACCGGTTTTCCGTCCGAATGGGCGACCAAACAAGAACTTAGAGCGTTTTCGCGAGTCTGTTAAGTTCGGAAACGCTCTAAGTTTAGTTCTTACTTTTCTTTGTATAGACTCCACGCTCGTAAAGATCATCCAAGATCTTGCGGAATAGCTTGTTGGTACCCGCTTGATCCATGGGCGGTTGATTTTTGGGCCAAATGCTCTTTTCGTAAAGCTTCGAATAAAGTTCAGTTCTCAGAAACGGAATCCAATTTTGGATATGGGCCGTCTCCCGATAATTCCGTAACGCTTCAATATTAATTTCGGCGGCGATATAGCCATTACCGCTCTCCGTGCTACTGGCAAGCACATCCCCGTTATAGCTAACAATCGAGGAGCGGCCGCCTAATCCACCATCGACCACGGTTGACTGTCCGTCCGGCCCGGGCATGATCAGCGACCCGCCATTAGGCGCCAACATATAGCATGTGTTGTCCATTGCCCTTGCCCGGTTCTGAACCTGGTAAATCTCTCGCGACACCCATGGTTCAGGCAATGCGCCGCGATAAAGGATTTCGGCGCCGTTCATGGCGAAGGCTCTGTAACTTTCGGGAAAGGCGCCTTCAACGCCGACGGTACCACCGATATTGCCGATCTCTGTTTTCGCTACGGGAAAGAACGATTCCAAGCTATCGCCGTACAAAGCTACCCATTCGTCATAAACATCATGGGGCGTGGTGCAATGTTCGACAAAGAGCAAAACATTCTTGCGTTGTTGGTGGATTACCTCACCTTGCGGATCGATAATAAAGACCGTGTTGAAAAACCGATCCGGAAATTCCGGCATCTTCGATTTCAGCTGCGCAATGATATAGACGCCGTGCTGCTGGGCCTTCTCTCCCAACATGTCCGTTTCCCAGCCGGGAATATCCGCCGCCATTGTTTTGGCATAACTGGGCTGATCCATACCCATGATCTCATCGACGAATCCTTGGATCACACCTTCCGACAAAGCTATGAGTCTTACCGGCAATTCGATCGAGCACATGTGAACGGCAAGATCGATCATATTGCCGATATGAGTCAGATTCTTTTTGACCTCGTCCCTCTTTGTTACGTGATGGACGCTCGTCTGCAGGGCGACCGCCATATATGGGTCAATCATCTCGTTTTGTCTCCAATCAAACGAATTGGCATTTCGACCTACAAATAATCTTCCAGCCGAACATCATCATATCCGGGAACGACCGGCCTTTTGAGCTTGTCCACATCCGCCAGCTTCTTAGTCGCATCAATTCCTACCCTGACGGACCCTTTTTCTTTATCCGACGCCCGGTCAACTTCCCAACTCAAATAGCCCGGAAGTAAAAGAATTTTCGATTCATCGGCCACGCGGCTCCAAATTGCCCACTCGATATCTCTGTAGCTTTTAATATCTACGTCTTCATCGACAACCACGATGCGTTTCACGATCCGGCTAATGGGATAGATCCCGCCGGCCGCCTCGAACGCCGCCCTTATGAGTTGGTTGGGTTCCTCGTCGTCCTTTTTGTCGATTGAAATGAATAGCTGGAACATGGGACCCGTCACAGGCGGATCGCACATCAAGTTCAAATCCTTGATATTCGGGAATTGCTTCTTCAGGGAATTGGTCACGATACGTTCCATATCGTATACGGCACAGTAGCCGAGATTGGCATGCTCCAAGGCGGGGCCCGCCATCACTGAAAAAAACTTTGAATCTTTGCGCCGCGTGATCGCCAGGATTTCGGTTGTCGGGTCTATCTCGGGTCCGTATTGTCCGGGAAACTCTCCTAAAGTTTGCCAAATCTTGTCATCAAAATTGATCTTACCTTCGATGATGATTTCCGCATCGGCCGGTACCAAAAGATCGCTCGTCTCGCATTTGACCAGTTCGAAGGGCTTGCCCGCTAATGCGCTGGCCACGTCAAACTCGGAAATGTCATTCGGCGTCTTTGACGCTGCCGCCATCAACAGAGCCGGATGAACACCAATGGCCAAAGCGATGTACATGCCGTCACCCGCTTCCTCGGCGGTTTGGTAAAACCGTCGCAAGTCGCTAAATGTGCTGGCGTTAATGCTGATTTTGTTCTTGCTCATGATCAGCCCGCGATAACACCCCACATTCAGCACACCATTAGATGGGTTTCGGGTAATGCCCACGGCACCCGTGATAAAGGGACCCGTATCATCCTCGAAGAAAGTCGGCACGGGCAATTCATACACGTCGACGTCGTCCCCGATGTTAATGACTTCCTTGGTGGGCCCCCCGTTTACAACAATGGGCGCAATAGGATTATCCGTTGCCTCCAATACGAGATCGGCATGCTGGGCGCGGGTGAATTTCTTGGCCGGTGAGATTTTGTGAACGCGGGCCACGCGTTCCAGGTCGAGCAAGAGCCCCCCTATGAGAGGGAGTTTGGCGCCGGCGACATTCTCAAAAACAAATGCTTTGCCTGCCAATTCCAGCTTATGGATCAAGGCCGAAAGGACAAATTTCGGATCGACCTCTTTCTTGATATGAACGACGTCGCCACTTTCTTCGAGAAGATTCACGAAAGACCTAAAATCGTGCACGGTTCACTCTCCTGACCAACGGCAACATATGCCGAGACCAATCAATCTTAGCGGTTGGGACGGGGGAAACAGGACATTCATGTGGTATATTGCCGCCTTTAATTCATTGAGGCAATGGTGCCCAGGCTGTGCCGGCTCGCTAACCGCAAAATCCAATTCGCCGAACACTTGCTCAACGACGCCGGTCAAATTGACCTACAAAATTTACGGTCATTTGCAGAGCTGCGAATGGATACTATCCGACATGCGGCTGGATGTAGAGTAATGTAAGCAGGAACTGGTTGTGACTGCCACGTGCCACTATATAATGATTCTCTGGCGTACATAGGAATCGCGAGCTTCCGGGGAGGCTTTTCCATGAATATGAATATTTCTCGTCGAAACTTCCTACGTAGCGGCACGACCGTCGCTGCAACCGGACTGATGGCGCTCAGATATGGATCGACCGGGCCGCTGGCTCAGACCGCCTCGGATGAGCCTTATCGGGGCTTTGAAGATGTCATGCGGCAAAAGTGGACTTGGGACAAAGTCTCACACAGCACCCATGGCGCCAATTGCTCGGGCCATTGCGCGTTCAATGTCTATGTCAAAAACGGTGTGGTCTGGCGTGAAGAGCAGCAGGGCGAATATGGCCGCAGCGGCGATGACGATACACCTGATTACGGGCCCCGCGGCTGCCAAAAGGGCCTGCGCCATTCCAGTTATATGTATGGACCCCAGCGGGTGCTTTACCCGATGAAGCGGGTCGGCGAGCGCGGCGAAGGAAAATGGGAGCGCGTCACTTGGAAACAAGCTCTCGACGAAATTGCCGATAAATTCATCGACAATATGGTCGAGTATGGGCCGGACTCGATTTCTTATGACCTTGGCACGGCCATGATCATGAAGCGCGCGCCATTTGCCGGTGTATCGCGATTTTCCGCCATCACCGGCATTCAATTGCCTGAACTCTTTGCCGGTGTCGGCGATCAACCGACCGGCACATATATGACAACCGGTATTGAAATTTTGGGCGACACCATGGCCGCGGTTTACAAGTCGCGGGCGTGCCTGATTTGGTACTCGAATCCTGCCGTCACCCGTATTCCCGATGCCCATTTCTTCTGGGAAGCCAAATGGAACGGTACCAAGGTCACCGCTATTTCACCCGAATTCACGCCAACGGCGATGCACGCCAATAGATGGCTCAATCCCAAGCCGGGCACCGATGCCGCTCTGGCCCTAGCTATGTGCGAGACCATCATCTCGGACGGTAGTCACGATATCGGCTATATCCGCGAGCAGACGGATTTACCCTTCCTCGTGCGGTCCGACAACAATTTGTTCTTGCGCGGCAGTGATATGGCGGACGTGCCGGAGGCCGATGTTCCGGAAAATATTTTTTATATCTGGGACGAAGCCACAGATGCATTGGTTCAAGCTCCGGCTACCGGGCACAAGACTGTGATAGGGCCGGAGCACGTTTTACCTTTTAACGCGCCCGTGGATGGCGCACTGGAGCTTGGCGATCTCGTCCCAACGCTTGAAGGCAGTTGGACGGTAGAGACCAAGGACGGACCTGTGGAAGTAACCACTGTGTTTTCTCGATTGAAAACCCATCTTGAAAATTATACGCCAGAAAAAACATCTGAAATCACGGGCCTCAACCCGGAAGTCGTGCGCACCGTAGCGCGTGAATTCGCGGCGGCCAAACCGGCCATGATCTTTTCGGGTTACGCATCATGCAAATGGCTCAATACGGACATGTTGCAACGGTCCTTCCTGTTATTGCTCTCGCTTACCGGCAATCTCGGTCCCGAAGGGGGCGGATTTCAAATTACCAATGTGGCCAAGAGTGACGGCATTTTTGCCTACGCGTGGAAGGATGTCTGGGATCCAAGCCTGCCTCCGCCAACCCGCATTGCATCGGTCGCCATGTGGGATTACCAGCACTCAAATTTGAAAGAACTCAATGCAGAGGTATATGGCCAAGACCTGGCGGACGAGATAGACGAACACTACCAACAAGCCCTCACCAATGGCTGGATCCCGGATTACAACCAAAAGCCTTGGAAGATGGCCTTTTATGCCGGCTGCAATGCGGCGAACTGGCGGGCGTCGGGCAAAAATTGGCGAGAGACCAGCTTTGCCGCGCTCGAAACCATCGTCACCATGACCACCGATATGAATGTGACGGCGCTCTATTCCGATTACATTTTGCCCATCGCCCATCATTATGAGCGGCAGGACATGATCTATGAAGGGCGCCAACCTTATGTTCAGGTGCTCGATGCCGCGGTGCCGCCCTTGGGCAAATCGGTCGATGATTGGACCATGCTTAAGCGCTTATGCGAAGCGATCAGCCGTCGCGCGACGGAACGTAATATCGAGCCCATCAATTACGTCCATTTCATCCCGACCGTTCGTGACCTTAAACAATGCCATGACCTGTTCACCCATCAAGGAACAATCAACACTGTCAAGGAATTGCTGCAATTCCTGATCAATACGTCTTCCGGTGTGCCTAAGATGTCATTCGATGAACTGGCGGCAAAAGGCATAGCCCGGGTGGATGATTCAGACGGCGTGGTTTTTGGCGAGAATTCGCCTTACGACGCGCGGCTGAAAGGCAATTATTATAAGAAGCATGCCTACAATACGCTTACGACCCGCCAGCAATATTATTTCGATCACGAATGGTTTATCAAATTCGACGAGACCTTGCCTGCGCACATAGATCCGTTGCGGATGGAAGAATATCCCCTGCAATTGATGATGGGCCATGCCCGCCATGGCATTCACAGTCAATGGCGCGATGATTCTTTCCTCTTGGGTCTGCAAAGGGGCGAGCCCGATATTTATCTCAGCGTGTCCGATGCGGCAGCCCGCAGCGTCGAGGACGGTGATCTTGTCCGCGTGTTTAATACGGCGGGCGAATTCATTGTCCAAGCCCATATATCGTCGGCGATTCAACCCGGTATGATGTTCATGTATCATGGGTGGGATCCCATGATGTTCCATGGCCGGCAAAATTTTGGCGCCGTAATCCCAACTGCCGGATTGATTAAGCCGACGTCCCTGGTGGGTAATTACGGTCACTTGAAGTTTGAGCCATTCTTTTGGACGCCCAATGCAACTTTTAAAGACTTCACGTGTGATTTTGAGAAATATGTCGAGGGCTCGGCGCAAGAGGAAAAGATTTAACGGCGCGGCAGGGGACGTAAG
>SMXP01000157.1 GCA_004356335.1 Alphaproteobacteria bacterium
ACCGCATGAATGACGGTCGTGTGGTCGCGCCCACCGAATTTCCGCCCGATTTCCGGCAGCGATCGCGTGGTTAGTTGTTTGCACAAATACATGGCAATCTGACGGGGCCGCACGATATCCCGAGAGCGCCGCGGCGATAACAGATCGGTCTGCCGCATTTTGAAATGACTTGCGACACAGCGCTGAATCTCGTCGATCGTAATTTTCCGTACGTTGGACTTGAGTATGTCCGCAAGTTTTTCTTTTGCCATAGCAAGCGTGATCGGTCTGCCTACTAAAATTGCGTGAGCCACAATCCTGTTGAGAGCACCTTCTAACACCCGAACATTCGAAACGATACTCTCTGCTAGAAAGTGAACCACTTCGCGGGAAACATCCACCCTGGAATTGGTCAACTTGCGAACTTGATCTGCCTTGCTGAAAAGAATGTCAACCCGCAAATCGAAATCCATCGCGTGTATGTCCGCAGCAAGTCCTTGGCCGAGCCTTGATTGAATCCGTTCCTCAATGCCCTCAAGTTCTGATGGAGGACAATCGGCCGCGATGACGATTTGATGATTTTGCTCCATCAGCGCATTGAAGGTGTGAAAGAACTCCTCCTGCGTGGATTCCTTGTTTGCGATGAAGCGCACATCATCCAGCAGCAAAACATCGACACCCCTTAAACGCTCTTTGAACGCCAGCATGTCCTTATCGCGTAAAGCGCGGACAAACTGATACATGAAGTGCTCCGCCGACATATATACGGCTGTTCGAGAAGGGTCTTTTGTTTGGATTTCCCAGGCGATCGCTTGCAGCAAATGGGTTTTGCCAAGGCCGACCCCGCCGTAGATGTAAAGTGGATTAAAATGGACAACAGGGGTCTCGGCAATTTGGCGCGCCGCTAAATGGGCCAGTTCGTTGGACTTGCCAACCACGAAATTATCAAACGTCAAACGTGACTTGAGGCGCGCACTGATACCTTTACCTTGCTCTGCCGATTGTTGCTCGGCAACACGGCTTGGATCGCTTGGTAACGCTGGCTCGAGAGTGGGCACCTCGGCGAAGCCCTGTTTTGACCTCGCATGACGTTGCCTCGGTGCCCACCTCGTGTCGGCCTCCCCATGCGCCGGCACGCTGCCATACATCGCAGCCGGCTTGGCATTTGGCTGTGGTTCCTGTTCTGCGCTGGGCAAAACCAGATCAATCCGTGTGATGGTGGGGGCTTCCATCCGCCAAAAGGCCCGAAGCCTGTCCTCGAAATGCGCCAGGATCCAATCTCGAATGAATCCGGTCGGCACGCGAATATGCGCGCAATTAGCCTCGAGGCTCAAAAAAGTAAGCGGTTCGAACCAGGACCGAAAGGTATGAGCGCCCAGCTCCGCCTTCAGTCGTGCGCAAACACGGTGCCACAATTCTTCCCCCGTCATGTCGCCGGCCTTGTCATTTTCGTAGACATACTGCGCGTCGAAATCGGTTCCTTGAGCGACCTGCCGCATCATTGATCACCCAATGAAGCTACCCACATCATCCTCATGTCCTTTTTTAATCTCACCCAACAAATGCCCAATGTGTTACCTGAGCTACCAAATGGCGCCGTCGCGCTTGTTTAGAGCACGTTGACAAAAGATGGAGTCCCTAACGTGCTCTAAGTCTTTGTTTTGTCGCGCATTCGGACGGAAAACCGGGTCCCGTTCATCCCTTCAATCGATCCACCGGATCGATTGACCTTGGCAAGGACGGTCTTCACTCCTGAATGCGCTCTCCGTCTTTGTTTGGTCGCCCATTCGAACCCAAAAACCGCGTACACTTTTTGTGAATGGGCTCTAGCCGCGTCAACTTTGACGCCACGGCAGCCCACTTTGTTTCCATCCATTGACAGAGTTTCGACGCCGCAATTGATCGAGGTCGCCCTCGAAGCCGTCGGAAACATTGAAACAGCTTTGAAATCCCGCTTCGGTGCATGCCATCGCCGCCGATCTTGACCGACTGCCGGACCGGCAAAGAAATAACAGCGGTGCATTCTTGGTCACATGCCGTTGTTCGCACACGGCCGCAAGCTCCGCCATAAAATCGGTGTCTCTCGGGCCGAGAGGGAATAACTGCCACTCCACAAAGACGCATTCTTTATTTAAGCGCGATAAATCCGGTATACCGACAAAAGACCATTCTGCTTTGGTGCGGACGTCGATCAGCACCGCCTCGTCATTGTCCTCGAGGAGCTTCCAGGCCTGTTTGGCATCGATGTCGCCGGCATAACCCTGGGAGGGTCGCGCGTTTGCGCCGTTCTCAACCACTGCCCCGTCTCCCACTTAAAGCACAAGCCCACTGCGCCGGGCAGTCCCTTGAACCGCCCCGGTTTCAACAAACCTCCGACGAGCCGCACCAGCCGGATTTACTCAATTAGAGAATTAAGACCTTGTAGTCTGATGGTTACAGACAAGAAGAACTCGCTACTGTGCGTTTGACTTCTGACGCTAAAACCACTCTTTCGGTTGCCTTGCGCCAGTGCCCCACGACAAAGATTAAAATAACCCTAACGCCGCTTACTGCGCAATAGGAAGAAAGCGAGAACGCCAAAAATAATTTATAAAAAAGTTCTTGCTATTTTGAAATCGCTTGTTGCCGCACTTTAGCGCCTATAAAAATAGTCAACAAATATTTAGTGTTTGCGATAAGTCTCCAAAATCTCTGGTAAAAAAACAGCGCCAACATAAATTATATTTAGATGGGTCGGCGCATAGCATGTAACGCGCAAATCGGAAAATACATGTTCTTCAATAACAAAGCCGATGAGTCTTCTACGAAGTTCTCACCGGCTGGATACAAATGGCCGAATTATTTTCCGACTAAATTATTGGGCGATAACGTTTAGCTCTGCATGGCGTTTATGCGCCGAGATAATCGAGATACTTTGCGTGACGCAGTATTGCGATGAAAGATACCTTTGGTCACCCCTCTCATCAATTGCGGTTGCGCTTCTTTCAAGGCATTTAACGCAGCCTCTTTGCTACCATTTTCAATAGCTTCTTCGACTTTTCTAATATAAGTGCGGATGCGCGACCGGCGGCTCTGATTGACAATCGTGCGCCGAGCCATACTGCGGATTGCTTTTTTTGCCGATTGGGTATTGGCCATCTTTATATGCCTATAATTCCATAAAACCGGGCAATATCAGGGCCGGCCCAGCGAAGGCGGGGTTATACAAAGGCCGTCTGGCCGCGTCAACACGTGTTTCTTTGACGGGGCGTGGCCTCCTAGCGGTTTTTGAAATGGGGTTTACGCTTTTCAATGAACGCTGCCATGCCTTCTTTTTGGTCTTCCAGGGCAAATTGTGAATGGAATAGCCGCCGCTCAAATCGGATGCCCTCGGCAAGGGTCGTCTCATAGGCGCGATTCACGGATTCCTTGGCCATCATAACCACCGGACCGGACATTTCACCGATCTTGGTCGCTACTTTGACCGCTTCGCTGCGCAACTCGTCGAGGGGTACGACCCGGCTCACAAGACCGCTGCGCTCTGCCTCCTCGGCATCCATCATGCGACCGGTGAGGCACATTTCCATGGCCTTCGACTTGCCGACAAAACGGGTCAGGCGCTGGGTGCCGCCGAGACCCGGCATGACCCCCAACGAAATCTCCGGCTGGCCGAATTTGGCGTTGTCGGCCGCAATAATGAAGTCGCACATCATCGCCAATTCGCACCCCCCGCCCAGGGCGTATCCTGCGACCGCGGCAATCACGGGCTTGCGACAACGGGTCACACGTTCCGAATTTGCCGTGAGGAAATCCTCTTTATACATATCCACATAACTCTTGGGCTGCATCTCTTTGATATCTGCCCCGGCGGCGAAGGCCTTTGCCGATCCGGTAATGACCATACAGCCGATCGCCGGATCGGCTTCGAACGCGTCCAAAGCGGCGGTCAGTTCGGACATGAGCTCGCCATTCAAAGCATTGAGCGCGTCAGGTCTATTGAGCGTAATGATGCCAACTGGCCCTTCGATATCAACCAGCACGGTATTGTAAGCCATGTGTTCATTCCTGCTTTGCGTCACATTTATCGCGCGCGCCCAACGAGCCTAAAATGGTCTGCCAAAAGCGCGCAACGGCGACCATTTCAAAAGAAATGGCCTAATATCAAGCCCAAGATGACGCCGGCCTCATCCCTTTAAACATTTGATCTATTTTCGAGAATTCACAACATGGAGCCAAATGTCTAAATCAGACATCGTATCGAAATCCCGTTAAGGCGGGTCATGTCGTCTTATGTCTTATGCCGGGCTCATTTAAGTCGGCCTGTTCTATCCGATACAGGCGCCTGCGTCACCCCAATTCTCCAATGGGGCGGCCGGCTTAGCGTTGACATTTACCGCAAAAAAAGGTCGATCGGTTAGCCTGTACGATCCGCTTGATCCGGCTAGCGCAGCCGGCTGTCAGGCAGAGGGCGCCCGCTCGGTCATAGACGGCAAACGAATGTTGAAAATAGCCAAGCTCGCCATTGGTCTTGACGTAATCGCGCAGGGTCGAACCGCCCGCGGCGATCGCCTCTTTGAGAACGATCTGTATGGCCGTGGCAAGGCGCGCCGCGCGCTTGCCCGGTACGGTATGGCTTGACCGGCGGGGGGACAGCCCGGCGCGAAACAACGCCTCGCAGGCGTAAATGTTGCCGATTCCCGCAACAACACGTTGGTCGAGCAAAGCGGCTTTAATGGGCGTCATTTTGGCGCGCAGAACCCGGTCGAGATAAGCCCCGTTAAATCCGTTGCTCAGCGGTTCAATGCCGACATCTTTGAGCAGCTTATGCTGATCCAGTACGGCCTCACGGCTCAACGTCATCAAGCCGAAGCGCCTCGGGTCGCTGTAAATAATGCGGGTCCCATTGTCCAGTTGGAACACAACATGGTCATGATCTTTCGCCCCGTTCGACAAATCGGTCGAGCCATAATGAACATGGCCTGGCTGGTCTTGGCGCGTCTTGCCGTCATCAATCAAAAACCGGCCCGACATGCCCAAATGCATGATCAAAACCGTCCCGTCATCCAACGTCACCAATAAATATTTGGCCCGGCGCGTTATGGTCTTGACACAGCGCCCGGTCAGTCTTGCGACAAAATCGGCGGGGAACGGAATGCGCAAATCCGCGCGACGTTGATCGACCGAGGCAATGACTCGGCCAACCATGACTTGCTCAAGGCCCCGGCGAACGGTCTCAACTTCCGGCAATTCAGGCATGACGCGCCTTCTCTACAGGGGAAATAGTCGTCGCCATACAAGATCATGTGCTTAGCCCGCACGCAAGAACCACACTTATGTATGGCTAGAGCGCATTCAGGAAAAGTGGAGGCCGGTTTTCCGTCCGAATGCGCGACCACTAAAGAATCTGGGCCACGTTCTTCGATTCTATGATTTGTGAACGGGGGTCTAGTGTGTATGGCACGTGTATGGCCCTGTGCGCCTTATGAGGCGGCTTAACGGGCTTTAAGTTGGCGCTCTCCGCGGCTCTGAGCTATGGTCCCCCATGTTTTGTTGAGCGAATGGGCCGATGGACAACCTGGATTATCGCGACGACCCGACCGGCGGTGAAAAATCGAAGCGCGTGCGCGCCGTGTTCGATACGGTAGCGCAACGCTACGATTTAATGAACGATCTCATGTCGGGCGGCGTCCATCGCCTGTGGAAAGAAGCCATGATCGACTGGCTCCATCCACAACCCGGCATGGCGCTGCTCGACGTGGCCGGCGGCACCGGTGATATTGCAAGCCGGTTTGTACGACGACTAGGGCGCCGCGGCGTGACCGATCTACCGCCGGTCCGTGTCTGCGATATCAACGAGTTAATGCTGAAGCGCGGTATGGCGCGCCTGGCGCGCCAACCGAATATTGCCTCTGCCATAACCTGGTTGTGCGGCGATGCCGAGCAATTACCCATCGCCTCACAATCCGTCGATGCCTATACCATCGCCTTTGGAATCCGTAACGTCAGTCATATTGATCGGGCCCTTGAGGAAGCCTATCGCGTGCTGCGTCCCGGCGGCAGGTTCTTATGCCTCGAATTTTCCGCCGTTCAAATTCCCGGTCTTGATCGGCTCTATGATGCGTATTCCCGTCACATTTTGCCGCAGCTCGGCGAATGGGTCGCCGGGGATCGCAGCGCTTATGAATATCTCGTGGCAAGCATTCGCCGTTTCCCCGATCAATCGTGCTATCAGATGATGATCGAGCAAGCAGGTTTTACGCACGTCAAAGTGCGTAATTTGAGTGGCGGCATTGCCGCACTGCATTCTGCTTGGCGTATTTGAAACCTTAAAGCCCGCCCATGCTGACTTCACTTCAACACGCCCTTCGTATGATCAAAGCCGGACTTGTGCTTGCCCAATACGATGTCTTGGTGCCGAGCGAATTCGCCGACCAAGTCCCTCCAGCGGCGCGCTACATAAGCCGATTGGCCCGCAGATGGGCCGGCCGTTTCGGCCCGCAGAGAGCGAATATCGCCGACACCTCACCGGGACGCCGCCTGGCCCTGGCGCTTCAAGCTTTGGGACCCGCCTATATCAAGCTCGGCCAATTCTTAGCGACCCGGCCCGATCTGATCGGCGCGGAACTCGCCGCCGATCTCAGATATCTGCAAGACCGCTTGCCGCCCTTCGCCACAGCGCAGGCCAAGGCCATTATCGAAGCGGAACTAGGCGTGTCGTCCGACGAACTATTCGATGAATTCAGTGATCCCGTCGCCGCCGCGTCGATCGCACAGGTCCACCGGGCGCGCATCCGACACACGGATAAAGACACCGAACAGTTGACCCACGTGGCCGTAAAAGTCTTACGGCCCGGAATCGAGCAGGCTTTAGCAAAGGATTTGGGCGCCTTTGGCTGGGCCGCACGCATGGCCGAGCGGCATTGGCCGTCAATGAAACGGCTCGAGCCGGTCAAATTAATAGACACATTGCGCGACAGCATGACCATAGAAATGGATCTCCGCCTTGAGGCCGCCGCCGCATCGGAACTCAAAGAAAACGACGCACCACGGGATATGCTCCGTATACCAACTATAGATTGGCGCCGAACAAGCCGCCGGGTGCTCACGGCCGAATGGATTGACGCGATCCCCATTGGAAACCTGGAAGCGCTCAAGGCGGCAAATATCGACACCGGCAAGATCGCTGCCGATGTGGTGCAAGTTTTTCTCACCCAAGCGCTGTTCGACGGATTCTTTCATGCCGACATGCATCAAGGAAACCTATTCGTTGACCAAGAGAGTCAATTGGTCGCCGTGGATTTCGGCATTATGGGGCGTCTTGACCCCGATACGCGGCGCTATCTTGCTGAAATTCTTCTAGGCTTTTTGAGCCGCGACTATCAAAACCTAGCCGACATTCATATTGCTGCCGGCTATGTGCCCTCGGGCAAATCTCGTGACGCCTTCGCTCAAGCCTTGCGCTCGGTAGGCGAACCTATATTCGGCCGCAATGCGTCGGAAATTTCCATGGCCAGATTGCTGGCGCAATTATTTCAAATTACCGATTCTTTCGACATGCATCTGCAGCCTCAATTGGTGCTGTTGCAGAAAACCATGGTCGTGGTCGAAGGCGTTGCGCGCAGTCTCGATCCGGATCTGAATATCTGGGAAGTGTCACGCCCCATCGTGACCCAATGGATGGAGGACCATATGAGCCCGGAGGCACGTATCAGGGAGGCCGCCCAAGGCGCCGCCAGCTTGGGCCGCACTCTGAGCCAATTGCCCGAGGCATTGCGCAATGCCGAAGCCATCGGCGCCATGATGCGACGCGACGGGTTGCGGCTTCATCCTGAAACCGCCAAAGCCATCGCCATGGCGGATCGCGAGCAAAACAAGACCGTGCGGGTGGCTGTTTGGGTAGGGGCCGTCGCGTTGGCCGTCATCGCGCTAGCGGCGGTTTTTTAGAGCGCATTCACAAAAAGTGTACGCGGTTTTTGGGTTCGAATGCGCGACCAATAACGAATCTAGACCACGTTGACAATTCAGTGAACCAGGGTCCTTCCGGTTTTGATAGAATCAAAACCGGACCCTAAGGTGTTGTTTTGTCGTGTTTCCGGACGGAAAACCGGTATCCACTTTTCCTGGAAACACTCTAGGGTCTGTGGACATTTAGGATTCCCTTTTTACTTCAGATGTGATTCAAGC